>JADZDL010000178.1 GCA_020851075.1 Planctomycetota bacterium
AGGTCGGGATGCGCGGCATCAGTTCTGCGTCCGATTGTACCGGTACCAGGTGCTCGCGACGTTGGTCGCGCCCGTAAGCAGCGACCCTCCAGCAGCCATGAACGGACTCGTGTTCTCTCCGGCCGAATCCAGCATGTCCGCCTCGCTGCGGAAGTTGGTAGCGCGCACGCGATGCCCCCAGGCCTCGCGGTCGGCGTTCGCTCCCGCGCGGGCGACATCGGTCTCCTTCATCACGTCGGTCGACGTGAGAATGTCCAGGGGGGAGCCTTCACCGAGGTCAAGCCCCCGGGCGGCGAGGCTCGCGATCTGTGAGCTCTTCAAGGCTCCCGCCTTGCGCTGTATGTCGGCCTTGGTCTCCTCCCCCCGGCGGTGCGCGTCCCTTGCGGCGTACTCAGCCAAAAAGGCATTGTTCCGCGCAATGTCCGCCGAGTAGCGGTAGGAGGCCTGCTTCGCTTTCGAATCAGAGTAGGCACCGAAGACCTTCAGCAGCTCGCCGCCGATTTGTGCGCCAGAGCCGAATTTGAAGAGACTGTCGCCCCCTCCGCCGGTTGCGGCAGCATCCGTGAAAAAATCCAGCCCTTCAGTAGGAACGAAACCCGCGCCGCCCGTGCACATGCTATTTCACCCTCTTGATAAGCGTATAGCCGTTGCGCTCGTATCCGAGCTTCGCGTACAGTCCGCTTGCCACCTCGTTGTTCGTGCCCGTCGTCACCCCAGGGATGATGGTTCGCACCCCTTGCGCAACCGCCCACTTCTCGAACTGCCGGATCAGCCTCACAGCGGTAGTCCCCCTGCGGTGCTCAGGCGCAACGTAGAGCACATAATCGGAAGCGGTCTTGTCGTGCCCGAAGAAGTGCTCCACCGCGAAGCCGCCCATCATGCCGATCAGTTTACCGCCCTCCTCCGCGACAAGTGCACAGAGCGAGGAGGGCACCAACAGGGTGCCGCACATGGTCCTGAGCATGCGCCGCACTTTCTCATCGGAGAAATCCATATCCCGGTATTCCGGCGCCTCCGCGTGCATGGCGCGCGCCATCACGAGCACCTCTTCGATGTCCCGTTCTTCGAGTTTGCGGATGTCAGCCACCGAGTTCTACCTCCAATGTCATCGAGAGTATCGTGACCGGCAACGAGTCCGCCTGCCGAACGCAAACCTGCGCGGCCTCGTTCCAGGAGGCGGCGATCACGATCGGCATCTCGCCCGTGACGAGGTTCGGCGGAGAGCCGTAGGGCTCCGTCGTCCGCTGCTTGAACTGCGTGAGGCGATCTACACTCGGCCCTGCGAAGATGCCGGAGGAGTCCTTCACACGCAGGTAGACTTTATTGACGTTCTTGTTGGTGCCCTGACCGAGCGCTTGCATCTCCAGCGCCAGCGGCAGGGACTTGGCGTCGCACACGTAAGGCAATCCGATATGGACGAGACTTGCCTCCGTGTCCAACGTGATGGACCCGCCGGCAACGACCTTGCCCTTGAAGACCGCCCCATCGGCAAGACCACTGACGGTCTCGCCTTCAAGATGCCAGAGCCCGGTCACGGTGCTCGTGGCAACACCATCGTAGGTGAGGCCTGCGTCGATGAAGAAGCAATCCTCTAGTGAAGCGAAGAGGCGCGTCGACATGGCCTCGACCGAGCGGACCGTGCGGCCCCCCAACGTCCTCTGAATGATGCCGTAGAGCGCATCCTCCTGTGACTCCGGGATGGCCGCCACCGCTTCGTGGAGCCCGTTGGTGCTGTGTTGGTGCCAGCCGACGACCTGGTGCTCAGGAACATAGGTGCACCCGAGGAGCTTGCCGTCGTCGCGCACCGCCCAGCACACCGACGAAGGCGAGCGGGCGTAGGCCATGCTCGTGATCGAGTAGCCGTCGAAAAGATGAGGCGCCATGATCGACACGTCGTTCGTGTCATACCCCTGCGACTCCCACTTGTAGAGCATCTCGCGCACGCGCCCGCCGCGGTCTTGGGCGTAGAGCACCGAGCGGTTCGTTACTATGGGCTGCACGTTGCTCGCGCCGACGTAGCCTTGCACCTTGTAGTCGATCGAGACCGCGGTGATCGCGTCGGTGTTCTGCGAAGTGATGAGCCACTCCGCGCCTGAAGTAAAGAGCAGCATGTCGCTCACCGGAACGATGTGCCGGATAGTGTTCGCCTGCCGTGCTGTCAGCCGCACCGCGATGCGGTCGTCATCCCTCGTCGGGATGGAGTAAGTCATGTTCGCTTCTTGCCCTGAGCGAGTGCCCCACAAATTCTGCGGCTTGTTGGACGTGCCGGCGAACCACCGCCGTCCTTTGAAGTAGCCCACCGCCCCCGGGTAGTTGCCCGAACCTGTGAAGGGGTTGTCTTCCTCGGGGATGCACCGCGAGTTATCCGGCGTGATGTTGTCGTCGACGAACCCGAGCGCGCCATCCGCCGCCTGCCCTATGTAACCCCAAACCCCGTTTGCGTACTTGTAGATGTTGTATCGGATCGCGCCCGACACGTTGGTCCAGGTGACCGTGTTCTTGTTGCCTGCGGTGGCGAGATCGTTTTGGATGCCGCACTCGGCGACCGTGGCCCCCGTTCCGTCGTAGGCCGTATACCCTGTGGTGTTGATCGCGGCGCCGCCGACGGTTTTGAACGAGATCGTGCTCACGGTGGGGACGGTGTTTGCCTGGTAATACCCGTCTGCGAACTCGACCATGCCGTTGGTGGCGAAGTCTTTCACATAGGTGAGATCGTTCACCACAATACCGTGAGAGGCCGCAGTCGCGACGCCCGGGTTGGCGAGGGTGATCGCCGTGATGTTCTTCGGCGCCATTGTGGCCTCGATCGTCGGCCGCAGGGACTCCTCCAGGCCGTCAGTAGCGATTGAGGTGACGAGGTAGCGGTATCGCGTCGTGCCCGTGCCGACGGTGGCTGCGACCCTTTGGTCGTTGGGTGCTGTGATCGTCGGCTGCAGGGTGAACGTCGTCAGCGTCCAGTTCGTCGCCCCGAGGCGCTTCAACTCACGCTGCTGGTAGCTTTGGTGTACGATCGTCAGAACGTCAGCCGACTGGGTGTAGTGCAAGTCGAAGAGGTCAGCCTCCAGGTACGGTGTCGCGATCTCGTACACCCGTGCAGCGGTGCCGCCGGAGGTGTAGGCGCCGTAGCCGGTGGAGTTGATTGTCGCGCCCGCCATGTCTTCCAGCGTGACGTGGTCGGCATCAGGCACCGTATCGACCCTGAGGTAACGGCCGTTGAGTTGCGTCATCCCTCCGACGGAGGCAACATAAATCCAGTCTCCTACGGAGTGCCCGTGCCCGACGATCTTAAGCGCGCACGGGTTCGCCTGTGTCGCTTCGGTGATGTTCTTGTTGGCCTCCAGCACCGTACCCCCTTGGGTGTGGATGCGCATGTACTGGTCGCCAAATTCGAGGACGTAGGCCTGCGTCGTGCTGTAGATGAAAGGGATCAACACGCTGCTCTTCGTGCTGTCTTTCGTCTCGATGACCCACTTCCAGCCCGCGCGGTTGGTGATCGGGCCGTGCGGGAGCACGACAAAGTTCTCGCACTGCGCGAGCCCGGTCTGGAACTTCGCGAGATCAGGACGCCCGAACAGCTCGGGGGTGATCTCCCCGCCGGCGAACGATCGGAGGAGTTGCTTTATGCTCATGCTCGCGCGGCGATCGACGACGGCGTGTTGTTCTCGATGACTTCGACCTTCTGCGTCTGAGCATCGGCCACCTTCGCACGGTTAAGGATCGCGTCGTACATCTTGTACTGCGCCTCCCCGACTTTCATCCCGGTCGCCCCCTTGAGCACCGGCCCGGCGAGGAACGAAGCCAGCAGGCGCGCGTAGGCTTCGATGAAGAGCGGAGAGAAGAACCCAGGGGACACCACCTCCTTGATGAAGACGAGGATGGCCTCATCGGCCTTGGTGTAGAGGATTTGCGACCCATCTTCCGCGGACTCGACCTTGAACTCCTCGCCGGTGTTGTCATCCGTCGACTCCGGCGAAAGCACGCGAAGAGGGCGAAGGCACAGGTTAGGCAGACCGTAGGCGTAGGTCCACCCAGTAGGGGGTTCGTCCGCACGAAGCGCCAGCGCCGCCCGGAAAGTAGCAAAACGCCACGGATGGCTCTCCAGCGCGATGTTGCGCGCTATCGGATAGAAGCGGGCGCAGTGGGAGGCCTGGGCGCTGCCGTCAGGGGGTGAGATGGAGGATACCGTCGCCTCGTCCCCGAGGTGCGCCAGCGCGAGGTTGCAGATGTCGACATAGCTTGCCATGAGACCCTCTTGAAAAAACGGGGGCCGCAGCCCCCGTTGTCGTGCTTACGGCAGAAGGCTAGAGCTTGTCCGAGCCGGGCGGGTTCTTGCCCCCTACGGAAAGCGTGCCCTCTTTTGCGCCCTTCAGCGGCTTGACCGGAATTTTCTTCGTCGGGCTCGCATCCGTCCGCTTCATCCACTTCGAAGAGAATTGCTTCTCTTCGATAGTGATGACCTCGCCCGGACGAACGCGGTGCCCGTTGTAGAACCCGACCTGCGTCGCCTCTACCCTGATCGTCGCCATGTGTCGGCCTCGTCAGGTTAGAGAGCGTCCGGCAGCGCCGTCCACTTGGCAGGCGTCGGCGTCAGGAACGCCGAGAACTTGCCGGCAGTCAGCGGGCCGGTGGCGACCGTGTAGCGGACGCCCAGGTAGCGCTCGTAGCTGCCATGCGGGAGTGCGACCGCCGCGACGACGTAGCCGGGGGCGAGGGTCGCCTTGCCGATTGCGGGCGTCGTGAAGTGCACCGTCGCGGAGGTGGCGAGGTCGGCCGTGCTGTCGGACTCCAGCGAGAAGGCCACGGTTGCCGCACCGGCCGCGGTAGCCTGCTCGTCGACGCTGATCACCAGGTAGAGCGGTTCGCCGTTGCCGATGTCCTGCAACGTCGGGGCCGCGCCCAGGTCGATCACGTCGGAGATCACGGACGCCGTGACGGCAAGGGCGTCAGAGAACTCGTTGCGCTCGTCGAGAATCATTTGTTGCTCCTTTCTTTCCGGTTAGATGCCGGACTCGGTGTTGGTGATGGCGTCGCAGCGGCGAACCGGGATGCCGTCGAACATGATCTCGCGGACCAGCGCACCATTGGCGCGCGTGAGCTGCTCGATCGACAAGGTGCTGTTGGCGACCTTGTTCATGATCTGACGGCGGAGGAAGCCGCGGACCGTCCGGTTGGCGTAGAAGACCGCCCGGCCGGCGTTGATGTTCGGCACCAGGTCGACGGCCTGCGCGAGCAGGTCGATCAGGTCCGGGCCGCTCGCGGCGTTCTTGGTCAGGTCTTCCGCGTCGACCTGCACGCGGACGACATAGCGCCAGTCACGCACGGTCAGGCCGGCGTCCCACCTGTAGTGCGAGCGGTAGCCTTCCATCCGGCCGCCGTTGCCGTCGACGTTCTCGATCGTGACTTGGCCCTTGTCCTCCATCTGGATGCCGGCTTTCGACCCCTTCGGGTAGATGCAGTGCACCGTGTTGGCGCCCCACACGATCAGCCAGATCGAGCTGTTGTCGGTGTTGTCCGGGGTGGCTGCATCGGTGATGATGTTGCCGCCGTTCTCGGCCGACTGAGAGTTGAAGCGGGGGCCGAAGCCGGTGAAGGCTTCCGGTTCGGTGGTCTCGTTGCCGAGGAACAGGGTCTGCGCCAGCTCCTGCGATACGCCCTCGATGTGGGCCAGCTCCTCCGACAGGCGGAAGTCGGCGGTGTTGCCGTTCAGGTCGGCGAGGGCCTTGTCGATCTCGGCGTAGGCTTCCAGCATGCCACACGAGTCGGTGACTTGCAGGGTGCGGCTCTTGGTCGGCTGCACGCCGCCGTAGAGCTTGCGCCAGGTCGGGGCGGGCAGACCGGTGCGGACAGTGGTGCGGTGGCCGGTGACTTGGTTCGCTTCGATGAAGACAGCGTCATCCAGGATCGGGTTCACCTGGTGGAGAATCTCGGCGATCTTGTCGATCTTGCCGTTCGGGTCCAGACGCTTCGTAACATCGAGCAGCGTCGGGTGGATGGTGGAGAGAGTGCTCATTTTCTTCCTTTCTCAGGTTCGGTTATTTGCCGCCAAACATTATCTGCGCGGCCGACTTCTCGCCGTTGGGGCTGCCCCCTTGGACGAGACCGTCGGGCTTCACGGTCTTGCCGATGCGGTAGAACAGGCGGATGACTTCGGGGTGGCTGCCCATGCCGGACGCTTTCAGGAGCTGCCTCAGCTCCGGCGTCGCGTGTGCGTCCAGGCCTGCCTTGGCGATGTCGAGGTTGGCGTCGAACTTCTCGCCCCCAAACTCAGGGTCGATCTTCGCGGATGCCGACCAGTCGTCCTGTGCCTTCACAACAGCGTCGTTGATCTCCTTCTGCTGGTGCTGCGCGATCTCCGGCCCCAGTTCGGACAGGAGTTCCTGCGCGGCCTCTTGCGACAGCTTGTGCTTGCCCGCCAATCCCTTGAACTTGTCGAGGACCGGCTGCGCGAGCACGACACCTTCGGGCACGGCGAAGTCGGTGTAGGACACCGGCTCGCCAGGCTTCGCAGGGGCGCCCTCGCCAGCGGGTTTGACCTCGCCGGTTACGGGTGGGGCTTGCTCCCCGCCCGGAGCGGCGCCTGCCGGCGGGCTCGCGGGTGCGGGGTTTCCAGCGGGAGCTGCAGGGGCTCCCGCTGCGGGGGCGCCCGCGGGGGCGCTACCGGCTGTTCCGTTTTCTTCGGCCATACTCTCGGTGCTCCTTCAGCATGAGTGCGTACGTCTCGGGGCAGACTTCGTGGATCAGGGCCAGGTACTTCAGGCCGATGTTGCGTGATCCTTCTTTGAAGTTGGTGGTCGCCATGTCACCAGTGAAGCTCAGGCGAAACACCCCGGTTTCCGCGAGGAGCCGCCACAGCATGCGGCGCCCCCTCTTGTCTTCCATAACGAACTTGAAGTCGTCGACTTCAACCAGTCTCTCCAGCTTGGCTTCTTCGGTTAGCGCATTTTCTGCAGCCTCCTGCTCCGCTAGATCGAATGGGTTCGGCTCGTTCATGTGGTTCGCAATCTACCTGTGCGTTCTCTTGTCAAGTGCACCTACAGACGACGACGGCGTCTCACGCGCTGCAGCCATTCCACCACTGTCGCTACGATAGCGGCCCCTGACAGCATCCGCGCGCTGAAGTAGCGCGCCTTGAAAAACCGTTGCGAGAAATATCTCATGCTGCATCGAGAATGATCGCCGTCCGGTTCCCGGCGGCGTCCACGGTCGCCGTGACGCGGTCCTTGTCGTCCAGGATGCCGCGGAAGACCTCGGTCGCCGTTCCCGCGCCAGAGAGCTTGCCCAAAAGAACAGCAGCACCTAGCCGCAAAAGCTGGCGGTGGGTAACCGTGCCCTCGACTACCTCGTCCAAAATCGCGGCGACAGCAGCGGCTTCCATCGCCCCCACGCTGGCGTCCATCCGGCCGCCCACCAGCGCGGCAGGCAGGCGCGACTCGATGCTGTCGGTATAGACGGCAATGGTGGCGATGGTGGCGTTATCCTGGGCGGTGTAACTGGCTGTCGGAAGTACATCATCAACAGATAGCGCATCTACAAGCAGTAACATGTCCGCAGGGTCGGCTGCGGTGACGGTGA
>JADZDL010000179.1 GCA_020851075.1 Planctomycetota bacterium
CACGATAACGTACGCAAGATCGCTCGTATGTACTTTGATAACGGGGCCCCATTTGAGCCGCACCTGGGCAGCATACAGCAAGATCTTGCCGACATGCGCACGATGCGTAACGCGTCTGCTCACTTGTCATCCACTACGCAAGCCGCTCTCGAGAGTTTGGCACAGAGAATATTCTCTGTGCCAAAGCCTAGCATAAGCCTTTACTCGCTGCTAATGGCGCCCGATCCTCGGTCTGCCGTTGGTAACACCGTCTTCTTCTGGGACCCTGTCGTGCTCGATGAGCATCGATCC
Organism: Planctomycetota bacterium; assembly: GCA_020851075.1. GTDB lineage: Bacteria > Planctomycetota > UBA1135 > UBA1135 > UBA2386 > JADZDL01. The sequence continues at coordinate 292 of JADZDL010000179.1, forward strand.
TACGAGCCTGATGCGACAGCACCTTCGACTAGCGGGGGCGGTGCCGGTGGGTAGACTGCCCAACTCGGCGCAGGAGCCGCTGAGCGCCCCAACCGTTGGGCGTGTGTAGCCATGGGCTTCTTGAACAACTGTTGCCTTTGCGGTCGCGGTTTCGGCGACAGGCGCCCCAAGACAGGGACTTGGGGTGTTGCGTTCCCGTTGCCGCACCCCCTGTACAGGTACTGCGACGGCGGCATGCACTTGGATTGCCTAGAGAAGTGGCCGCACCGCTTAGAGTTCTCACGAGGCTACTTTGCTGGACGGCGTGCGGATTACTCCGGCATGGGCACCCTGCTGGCCGAAGGCAATGGCTGGATTCTCGGGTGTGGCCCTTCGCTGCCCCATGGGGATCCTTACTACGCCGAGGTAGATCTCAGCGATTGGCCCTGTCGGCTCTACACCCAGTGGGCCAACTGGGACCATTTCGTTGCTGGCGAGTTTGGTTCCAAGTTGGCAGGCGCAGCGCTGAAGGCAGCCACTCGCGTCATGCAGGAGGTAGCGCTCATTGCTCCTGATTCACAAGCCTTGAAGCGATTGCGCCTTGGCGCCCTCCAAGCTCACAACGCCCAACGCGGCGCAGCACCCGCCGATCGCCCCCAAGCCGGCGATCGCGGGTGAGCGCCAAACCGCTAGGCACACAGTAATGCAATGCTGGCGAATCCCGTTGTGTTCCCCGCCTATGCTGAGCCGCTCATCTGGCTGATCGCGATGTATGCGATGGCCTGCGAGATCAAGACTGCGCAAGCAGTGCTGCGGAAGATGGGAGCGGACCCCGTGCGGTTCGGTCCCCACCTGTTCGTAGTTCAGTTGCTGACCTGGATCCCATTCTTGTTTGGGATGGATTGGGTGGGGCGACACCCCAGCTACCCAGGCTGGTGCATCGCGGGCATGGAGGCTGCAGTGGTAGCCGTCGAGGTGCCGCTCATCCGTATCGCCAGCAGGGGTTGGTTCCTGATGCAGGTACCCATGACTTCCGGAGTGTCCTGGCGTCAAGCCTTCGTGGCATCGCTGGTCGGCAACGCTGTTTCGATCGCGGTGAGCCTAGTGGCCCCACTTCTCTTCTTCGCGATGGTTCGCTAGGTGCCAAACTCGTCGCCGAAGCGGCCGAGCACCGAACAGGTCGTACGTGCCGGTTGTCGCCACTCCTGTCGGCGCTACCTGGTGCGCGCTGCTGCACACATGGCTAGACTGCGGAGAACCAAGGGCAAACCGGCCCAAGGCCCCGTTTCTCACGTGCTGAGTTCGAGGCAGGCCAACGACTCGACGTGACAGGTCTGCGGGAACATGTCGATCGGCACGACCGATCGCGTCCGGAACCCAACCTCCGCGAGCGCCCGCAGGTCGCGCTGCAGCGCCTGCGGATCGCACGACACGTAGGCGAGGCGCCGCGGGCGCAGGCGGCCGAGTTCGTCGACGACGATGGGATCGAGCCCCGTGCGCGGCGGGTCCATGGCGACGAGGTGCGGGCGCGGCAGTTCCCCGCGGCGGATGGCGCTGAGAACTGCCTCGGCATGGCCGGCCTTGAACTCGCAGTTGTGCAGGCGGTTGGCCTTGCTCGCCGCTTCGGCATCGCGCACCGCGGTGCGGCTCAGTTCGACGCCGAGTGCACTGCGCGCGCGCAGGGCCAGCGGCAGCGTCAAGAGGCCACCCCCGCAGTAGAGGTCGAGCACGTCGTCACTGCGGGTCGGCGCGAGCCAGTCGGTGACGAGGGACACGAGGTGCGCGGCCGCCTGCGGCGAGGTCTGGAAGAACGCGTCGGGCGAGAGCAGGTAGAAGACGTCGCCGATGCGTTCCTGGATGCGCGGCGGCCCCGACACGATGCGCGTGTCCGGCCCCAGCAGCACCGAGAACTCGCCGTTGTTGCCGTTCACGCTGATCGTCGTGGCGCCCGCCGCATGCAGGTCGTCGTAGAGCCTTTCGAGCCCGGGGATGAACGGATCGCGCGCGACGAGCAGCAGATGCGCATCGCCAATCGTCGTCGTGCGCACGAGCACGCTGCGCAGCAGCGCGTTGGGCGCAAAGTCGGGATCCCACGCGCCGTGCGGCAGTTCGTGCAGGAGCTCGATCGTGCGCATGGCGAGATCCCACGCCAGCGGATCGCTCGCGGGGCATTCGGTGACGGTGACGAGTTCTGGGCTGCGCAGGCGGTGGAAGCACGCTTCGAGGCCGTCATTGCGCGTGTTGCGCAGATGGATGGCGACCTTGTGGCGCTGGCTGTACGGCGGTTTGGCGGGCACGGTCTCTTTCACGATGGGGGGCCGATCGCCCGTGCGATCGCCCAACGCAAAGTGCACCGTGCGCTCGAGCCGCGCCTGCTTGTCGCGCAGCTGCGCCTGGTAGTCCTGGTGCTGGCGATGGCAGCCACCGCATTGCAGGAAGTGCGGGCAGCGTGGTTCGACCCGTTCCGGGGATTGGGTCAGCAGTTCGAGCAGCTCGGCGCGAGCGAACTTGCGGTTGGCCGACGTGATGCGAACGTAGGCGCGTTCGCCCGGCAGCACGCCGGGCACGAAGATGATGTAGTTGTCGACCTTGCCAAGGCCGTCGGGGCCATCGCCGAGGCCCGTAATGTCGATTTCGAGGCAATCGTCGCGTTCGACGGGAATGCTGCGCGGGCGTGGGCTGGTCATGCGGGTCGGCGCAGGGTGGCTCGGGGCGGTCTGCCGAGGCAGGGTAGGGGTTGGCTCTGGAGGGGGCAACCTTGGATTCGAGGCGGGGCTCTGGTCGGCCTCGTTGGGCTGCGCTGGGCGGTCGTGGCGGCTGGTCAGGGATTGGTTGTGGTGTAGGATCTCGTCGCGCGGCCTCCGGGTGGCAGTCCTTCGGGCCCTGGTGCGCGTTCCTTTCCGGCAATGACCATGGCAACCCGCATTCTGGTCGTCCCGTTATCTTCGTTCCTCGGCATGGCTGCGGGTTTCTGGCTCGCGAGCCTCGTGTGTTTGTGGCGGGAAGCTGGCAGGGCCGCGCTTCTTCTGGACGTGCAAGCGGCATTGCGCAACTGGGACGGTTGGATTGTGGTTTTCGGGACCTTGGTGGGGCTGGCAGTGGGCATGGGTGTTGGCCTGCTATTGCCGGAATGGGTGGGGCGGCGCAGGGTGGTCCCGCGGGGTGTGGGGGTGGGGCGGGGCGATCGTGGCCGTGGCGATGACCTGTAGGGCTTCGGGCGTATCGTGGCGATGGAGCCACTAGCCCAACTTCCGCAGTTGCGAGGCCGTATCGTTGATAATCAAGGACTTATGGCGTTTGGTTAGCACTACACGGCGGTCCCCTGAAGGGCTTTTGGGATCGCAAGTCGCCGAGGCAACTCGATGC
>JADZDL010000180.1 GCA_020851075.1 Planctomycetota bacterium
ACGAGGTCGGCCGTGCCGTCGCCATCCACGTCGCCAATCGCCGGGCGCGGCGGTGCGCCTGCGATCGCCGGCCGTCCCAGGTTGGCAACCGGGTCGACAAACGGCCTCGGCGCATGGGCGTCGAGCATGTTCACCGAGAAGTCGATCCACGAGCAGGCGACGTCGGCCCCGCCGTTTCCTGTGATGTCACCGACGACCATCGCGGCGGTCCGGCCCCCGCTGCCGCCGCGGCGCAGCCCAACCTGGCGTGCAAACGCACGACTGCCAGCGTTCTGCAGCCAGTCCACCCCGAAGTCGAGCCGGACGACGATGTCGCGGTCGCCATCCTTGTCGAGGTCGCCGACCGCGACGTCGTGTACGACGTCGGCGCCCGTGAGCACGCCCGCTAGCGTGAAGCCGGCGGGGTCGTTCCACACGACGAAGACGTCGTTGCCGTGCCAGACGACGAGGTCGGTGCGGGAGTCGCCATCGAGGTCCTTGGCGACGGCGCCGGCGCCACTCATCGGCGGCAGCGTGGCGCTGCTGCTAACGAGCCCGCCTCCCACGTTGTCGAACAGTTGGAGCCCACCCTGGGAGGCAAGCACGAGGTCGAGATCGCCGTCGCCGTCGCGATCGAACAGCACGGGTTTGGGGGCCGGGAGCGTCGAGAGCGTGGCCGTGCCCACGGTGAGGCCTCCGAAGCCGTCGTTGAGCCGCAGCTGCGCGCCGGCGTCGGTGCCGATCACGGCATCCGGGAAGCCGTCGTTGTTGAGGTCGCCGGCGGCGATACCGCTCGTTCCCCCGGTGAGCGTGCCGGCAAGTTGGCCGGTCCAAGCGAAGCTCGCGCCGGTGTTGCGGAACACGCCGGCGGGCACCGGCAAGAACGGCAGTGGCACTTGGAACCCGACGAGCAGATCCAGGTTGCCGTCCTGGTCGAAGTCGTCGAAAGCCGCCGCCGAGATCAGCGGCGGGACCTGCGGAGTCGTCGTCCACACCAACGGCAGGCTCGTCCACCCGTTCGGCCCGGTGCGACGCAGAAACGCGGCGCCGGTGGACAGGTTGACAACCAAATCCTGGTCGCCGTCGTGGTCGGCGTCCGCGAGCAGCATCAGCGTGTACTGATTGGGCGGCACGAGTGGCCAGGCTGCGCGCCCGCCCGGCGGGGCGAACCGCTGCGCCGAGACCGCAGACGCGAGGACACAGGCGATAGCAGCCGAAGTGAAGATCGAGGCGGGGCAGTGGACCATGAATCCTCTGATGGGGGGCTCTCCGAGCAGGCGTATCAGACTAGCTGGGGGCGTGCGCGTCTCCGGGTCCCGACCCGGCGGGATACACCACTGTGGGCGAGTATCGTTCTGGCGTTCGGATTGGTCAATCCCGTCGAGCTGCTACGCGCTCCATTGGCCAGGTGACGTGCGCGGAAGATGCAGCAGTGCGGTTCGGGTGGTCCAGACCTCGGCTTCTGGTTCCTACTCCGACGGCCTTGGGCTAGCATCCCGGCCCTCGATGACCGCGTCCCCCGCCGACCCGACTTCGCTGTGCATCGCCGGAGCCTGCGCCGGGGACAACAGCAGTCGTGATCGCCTGGTGGAACGCTTCACCCCGGTGTTGCTGGCGCAAGCCCGGTATCGGTTGAGCCGGCCGATCCGCGGCATCGAGCCGGAGGACCTCGTGCAGGAGTGCTGGGCGAGTGCGCTGCCGAAGCTGCGGGGTCTGGAGCCGCGGGAAGGCGGCTGGACGGCCTCCCTGCTGAAGTTCCTGTCGGTGATCCTGCTGCGACGGCTCAACGACCAACTGCGCCGACACGCGCGTCGACGCGGCAGCGAGGTCGGCAGGGGCGGCACCGACGATGTTGGGGATCCCATGCTCGCGGTGCCGGCCGAGGTCACTGGCATCGTGTCGCGCCTGGCGCGGCGCCAGCGCGAATGCGAGGTGCAGCAGGCGATCGAGGCGCTGGCCGAGGACGATCGCCGCGTGCTGTTGCTGCGCGGCATCGAGCAGCTGCCAAACAAGGAAGTCGCGCGCTTGCTCGGTGTCGACGATGCGACCGTCACGCGCCGCTACCAGAAGGCCCTCGAACGCATGCGCGAGGCACTGCCCGGGTCGATCTTCGCGGAGTTGTCGTGACGGACGACGACGATCTGGAAGCGTCGGTGCGCAACCTGGTGTTGACTGCGTTCCTCGACGACCAGGCGGCGGGTGTGGTTCGCACCCTCGGCGAATACCAGGCGATGCACCCCGGCCACGAGGCCTGCATCGCCGACGAACTCGGCTCTTTGCTGGCCGCGCCGACACCCCGACTCGTGGAGCACATCGGCCGTTACGAGATCCGCCGCGAACTCGGCCGCGGTGGCCAGGCGACGGTGTACCTGGCCCACGATCCGCGCCTGCAGCGCGACGTCGCGTTGAAGGTGTTGCCCCGCGGTCTCGCCACACCAACCGAGGAACTGCGGCTGCAGCGTGAAGCGACCTCAGTGGCGCGGATCGACGACAGCGGTGTCTGCCCCGTCTACGAAGTCGGCCGCGACGGCGAGCACTTGTTTTTGGCGATGAAGTACGTCGCCGGCGAGACGCTGGCGGCGCAGCTGACGAGGGAACGCGCGCACGGTGCTCCGCCGCGACCGATCGGCTCCACCCTGGCGTTCTTCGCGGCTCTGGCTGGTTCGCTGCACCGCGCCCACGAAACGGGCGTCGTGCACCGCGACCTCAAACCGGCCAACGTGATGGTCGACGAACGCGGCCAACCAGTGCTGCTCGACTTCGGGCTTGCTGGCACGAAGGACGGCACCGGCACCGGCCTCACGCGCACCGGCGATGTGTTTGGGACGCCGCACTACCTGCCGCCCGAACGGCTGCGCGGCGAGGTGCAAGGTGACGTGCAGGGCGACGTGTGGGCGATCGGCGTGGCACTGTTTGAGACGTTGACCGGTCGCCGCCCGTTCGACGCCCCGACGCTCGAACTGCTCTACCGGCAGATCCTCGCTGACGAGCCGCCGTCGCTGCGTTCGCTGCGCCCGGACGCGTCGCGCGACCTCGCCGCCGTGGTGGGCACGTGCCTTTGCAAGGACCTTCGCCGGCGTTATCGCACCGCCCTCGACCTGGCCCAAGACCTGCGCGCGCTGCAACGCGGCGAACCGGTGCGCGCGCGGGTGCCGAGCGTGGCGCAGCGGCTGTGGCAATGGCACCGGCGCCACGCCGTCGGTGCCACCGCCGGCTGGCTCTTGCTCGCGGGACTCGTCAGCACGATCAGCGTGCAGCAGCGAGCACTCGCCGAGGTGCGCGCCGCGCAGGCCGAGACCGATGGCCTGAACGAGTTCCTGGTCCGCAAGATGCTGCTCGCCGTCACCCCCGAAGAGGCGCGTGGCCGCAAGGTCACCGCCGAGGAAGTCTTCGACCGGGCGATGCAGAACGTGCGCGAGGCGTTCGCCGAACCGTCGCGCACGGCCGGCACGCTGCAGCACGTGCTGGGCCTCGCCAACGAAGCCCTCGGCCGCCGCCGGGTGGCGCGCGAATGCATGGAGCAGGCGCTGGTGATCCGCACCGCGGTGCTCGGGCCAGAGGCGCGCGAGACCCTGCAATCGCAGGCGAAGCTGGCCGCGATCGAGATCCAGGATGACCCGATCGAGGCCGGACGACAACGCCTGGCGGCGACCCTGGCGCTGCAACGGGCGGTGTTGGGGCCGCACGACGCGGACACCCTGGGCACCATCAACGACGAGATCCTGCTCGCCATCACGGTCGGCAAGTACGAAGAAGCCGTCCGCCTCGGTCGCGCCGCGGTTGATCAGGCGCGCGCGGCGTTCGGTCCGCGCAGCAAGCACACGCTGACGGCCATGGGACTGCTGGCGCGGGCGCTGGGCCAGATCGGGCGGCGAACCGAAGCCGAGCCGCTGCTGCGCGAGGTGCTGGCGGCGCGCATCGAAGAGCGCGGGGCGGACGCGCCGGCCGTGGCGAAGGCCTACAACGAAGTCGCGGTCCTGCTGCATGATCTTGCGCTGCGCGACGGCATCGAGGCGAAGTGGGCCGAAGCGGAACCGCTGTACGAGCTCTTGCTGGAGCGGACGCGCGTGTTGCACGGCGGCAAGAGCTTTGACCATGCGGTTGCCCTCAACAACTTCGCCTCGTTCCTGCAGGATCGCGCTGCCCAGGAGCGCAAGCCGGAATTGCTGCAGCGGGCGATCGCGCTGCTGCGCGAATCGTTGGCCGTGCGCGAAGCCCTCGACGGCCCGACTTCGACGCGGGTCGCCACCGCGGCCTGCAACCTCGGCACGGCCCTCTGTGGTGCTGGCACACCCGCCGACGCGCTGCCGTTCCTCGAGCGCGGTTTCCGGATCCGCGACATCACCTTCGGTCGACTGCATCCGGAGACGGTGAAGGCGCTGTTCAACCTGACGCTGGTCACGCGCTACGCGCACGGCCCGGCGACCGTGCCCGAGTTGGCGGCCGACCTCGAGACCAGGCTTGCCGAGTGCACGGACATCGACGCGAGGACCCGGTTGGCCTATGGCGATGGGCTGCTGTCGATGCACTTCCGCGGCGGTGAGTTCCAGCGGATCGTGCAGCAGGGGCCGGCGTTGTATGCGCAGTGCCTCGAACAATGGCCCGGCGACGGTGGCCCGACCGGCCGCAACGTGGCGAAGGTCATCGCCGACGCGGCGGCCAAGGTGGGCGATGTGGCGACCGAGGCGCAGTGGCGCGCGCGGACCCAGCCGCGTCGCTGAACCGCCGTGTCGAGGAGGGCCGGCGCACGGGCAGCTCGCGCGCTGCGGCGGCCCTGCGGTGGTGAGCCACCCTCGCGCACAGACCGTTGCCATTGCAGCGTGGTGCGCTACCCTCCAAACCACGGGAACATGCGACCAAACCCCAAGCGCCGCGGCTCGCACGTGCTGCTCGACGAGTACTTCGCGAGCGCCGACGGTCGCTTTGTCGACGAACTGCTGCTGGTCGACGACGCCCTGAAGCTGCAGGGACTGGTGGAACGCTGGAAGGTGGACCCGCGGCCGTGGGCGCTGGCGATGCAGTGGCGCTATCTCGCGTCCCCGTGGACTACACCGGGCCACAACGTCGTCGTGAAGCGCCTCTACAAGGCTGCCGAACGCCGCGGCGACCTCGTCATGGTCGGCGCCTTCCTGCACCGTTTTGACGGCCTCGTGCGGCGCAACCTCCGGCGCCGGTTCCACTGGGACGCTGCTTCACGCATCATGCAACCGGTCGAGGAGATCGGCCGGGCCACCGGCGGCTTGCGCGGTGCGGTGTTATCCGGCGGCACGAAGAATCCTGGACGGGCTGCTGCGAACCCCGGCGACGGCCGCCAGTTCTCCCTGCGCACGCGCTTCTACCTGCGACGCCGAGCGCTGCGCGTGCTGCGCCACCTGGGCTTCCGCGATCCGGACGGTTACGTCGCCGCCGCCGCCGCGGCCTTGGCGCGCTATCGCGACCAGGACCTCGACTCGGGCCTCGCGATCCTCGACTCCTGGTGCCTGCTGCAGCTCACGTTCCATGGTCATCCCGCACTGGACTTCGGCATCGCCCACGCCAACCTGGCCGATGGCCGCTCGTTGGCGGAGCTGACTCCATCGCCGTTGCACCCGACCGCCTGGCGTAGCGAGAGCGCGAGCCGCGAACTGCTCGGCCTGTTGGCGCGCGCCGAGTCGCGACTGGTGCGCACGTGGGCGATGACACTGCTGCGTGAACAGCACGTGGAACGGCTGCGGCAGATGACCGTCGATCGTCTGCTGCCGCTCTTCGAACACGACGACGACGAGGTGCAGGCGTTTGCCGCGGCGACGCTGGCGCAGTCGAGCGATGGCGGCAGCATCGATGGTGCCGGCTGGCTGCGGCTGCTCTCGATCCGGAGCGCCGTGACGCTGCCGACGATCGTCGCGGCGGCGCGGTTGCACCCGGCGGCACTGCAGACGTTGTCGCTGACGCAGCGACTGCAGCTGGCGTGTCGCGATGCGACGCCCGTCGCTGAACTCGGCTTCGAACTGGTGCAGGCACACACCGCGACAGAGCTCGATGGCGACGCCCTCGCCCTTCTCGCCAACCTGCGCTGCGGCAGCGTGGCCACGGCGGCGACCACCTGGGCGCTCGGCTTGCTCGGCCTTGCCGCGAACTACACGCTGGCCCGCGTGGTGGCGTTCTTCGACGCTCGCCTGCCGGCAGTCCGTGCGGCGGCGTTCGATTGGCTGGCGCAGAATGCGAACGCGCGGGCTGATGCCGGTCTGTGGGCGCGCCTGCTTGAGTCGCCGTTCGACGACGTGCGGCTGCGCCTCGTGCGGGAACTCGATGCGCGCGCTGGCGCGCCGCCGCTGCATGCGCGCGATCTGCAGCCGTTGTGGACCAGCGTGCTGTTGAACGTGCACCGCGGCGGCCGCGCGAAGGTGATGGCGCTGCACCAGTTGGCGCGCGCCGCCGCCGCCGAGCCGACGGACATCACGGCGCTGCTGCCGGTGTTCGCGGTCGCGGTACGTTCGGTGCGCCCGGCGGAGTCGCGCATCGGCCTCGCCGCGCTGGTGCAAGCCGTGGATCGGGTGCCGTCGCTGCAGCCGGCCGTGCAGGCGGCGTTCCCCGAGCTGCACTTCGTTTCCACGGGAGCCACGGCGTGAACCTCGATCTCGCCTACCTGGGCCGCTCGGGCCTGACGACGAGCGGTGACGCCGCCCAGCTGTCGTTTGCCCCAAACCTGTGCCGCGAGCCGGTTGCCTTCGACGCGGCACTGCGGCAGCCGCTGCGCTTCCGCGAGGCGATCTCGGCGCTGCACGACGTCGTGGTCTGTGACCTGCGGGTGGCCAAGCCCGACCGCACGGCGTGGCGCGCCTTTCGCGCTGCTCAGCAGTCGCGCGAGCAGCACATCCGCACCGACGCGCGCACTGCCGCGCAGAAGCTGAGTGACGCCGACGTCGGCATCACGCCGGAGTTGCGGCGCGAGTTCGGCAAGGCGACGAAGCGCTACTGGAAATTGCGCGACCAGTATTCGCGTCTGCTGCAGCGCGAAGACCCTGACCTGTGGCGCATGCTGACGCCGTGCGATCCGATCGTCACGGTCGCCGACGACGTCTGCCTGTTCGAGGGTTTCTCGGTCGACGAGTCGGCGTATGGCTGCTTGTCCGTGCGGCGCGACGACGGTTTTGCCCCGGCGGCCGGTGTGCAGCTCGGCACCACCAACGTCGACTACTCGCAGGCGTTGTTCGAGCAGTTCCAGCAGCTGCGCACGTACCGGCAGACGCGCTTCCTCGTCGACCCGAAAGGCTTCACGGTGCGCACGGCTGGCAATCCCGACTACCGCGAGGAGAAGATCGATCTGCCCGCTGGCTGGCTGCGCGGCCTGATGCAGGTGCAGGTTGCCGCCGGTCTGCCCGCGACGACGGTCCGCCTGCCGCGCGAACTGGTCTACTCCTTGCTCGCCTTCCTGCGTCGGCACCGCGAACGCAGCTCGCCGCGCGCGCTGCGCTTCGAACTGGTCGAGGGCCAACCGCCGGCAGTCGTGCTGGAGCCGTTCGGCGAACGTCTGGTCGCGCACGGCTGTCGCTACGACGGGCCGAGCCTCGAGCCAATCCGCATCTGGGGCCGTCGCCGCCTGCAGGTGCTGGCGCGCGTGCTGCCGCTCGCCGACACGATCACCGTGCACCTCGTTGGCACCGGCCTGCCGTCGTTCTGGGTCGTCGGCATGGGCGAGATGACGCTGACGCTCGGCCTGTCCGGCTGGACCGCGAACGACTGGACGCGCGGCTCGTCGCTGGACCTGCTGCGCCCGCCGACAGTGCCGGGCCGCGACGCGATCACGATCGTCGCCGGCTTGCTGCAGCAGCGCCGTTGCCTCTCCCGCCGCGAGTTGTTCGACCTGTCGCGCTTGCCGGCCGGAGAACTGCTCGCCGCGCTCGACCACCTCGCGCGCGCCGGGCAGGTGCTGTTCGACCTCGCCGCCGGCGTCTACCGCTTTCGCTCGATCCTGCCGCAGCCCCTCGGCGAAGCCGACATCGGCGGCCGCAATCCCGAACTGCTCGCCGCCTGCGCCAGTGTCGAGCGTGGCGAAGCGCGGGTTGACCGGCGCGAAGCCCTGCCGATGAGCCGGACGTTTGCCACCGGCAAGGTCGACAAGCAGGAGTGCGAAGTGCTGTTCGATGCCGACCAGCGCCTGCTGCGCGGCAAGTGTGGCTGCAAACACCATCGCAAGAACGGTCTGCGCAATGGCCCTTGCCAGCATCTGCTCGCCCTGCGTATGGTCGCCACCGCGACGACGCCGTCGAGCGCCGTAAGTGACCCGTGGCAACAACTCGTCGCCCGCTGGTTGCCCCGCTAACCCATGATATTTCACGAGAGGAAGGAGGCCCGTCCGTCCGCACAGCACCATGTCTGAGACTCCTCTGCGGCGTTCCGCCGCGGATGCCCTTTGACTGCCCACGCTTCCCCAAGGTCGTTGTTCGGTTTGCCGCTATCGCACCGATGCGCGCCTACCGAGCACAGGACCGAGGCCTTTGTCGCACATCGGTGCGATAGCGGCTTTGGTGAACGACCTTGGTCCATGGTCTGAAGTCAGGCGCTGTGCCTTCCCGGGTCGCCTTCCTCTCGCTTTCCCTTTCTCTCGTTACGTGCTCCGCCCTTGATCTCGCTGATCCAGCGCCTGCTGCAGATGCTGTTCGGTGGTTCGCCGCGCCCGCGGCCAGCCGCCCGAACGCCGGCCCGTCCAGCGCCGGGTCGGGCCGCGTCGCCGGGGGGCTCGCAGCCGACTGTGCAGCCAACCGTGTCGTCGGCCTCGCCGCCGCGCCCCTCGGGCCTCGGCAAGCGTCTGCAGGCCCCGGATCTGACGCCGCTCGCCGGTAGCGAGCTGAAGCGGTCGCTGCGCCAGCGCGGACAGTCGTCGTGGTCCATCTTCGGTGGCGCGTCCTGGTGGGGCCGCCGCGACCTGGTGCCACCTTCGACGGACGAACGCACGAACCTGATCGACCGCGGCATGATCGGCCGCGGGCTGACGTCGGCCGACGAGGTGGCCGAATTGCATCGCGTCGGCGACGAGATGCTGCAGCGCGACCCCCGGCGCGACGGCGGCGCCGCCGCTGGCGAAATCGCGGTGCAGAAGGACCGCGCCGAACGGGCTCAGCAGAAGCAGCAGAAGAGGGAGGCGGCCGCCCAACGCCGTGCCGAACGTGCCGCTGCGGTCGCCGCTCGGCGCGCCAACGACATCATCTTCCTCGGCCGCGGCGTGTCGAAAGGCCTCGCCGATCGCACCGGCGATGCCACCCGGCTAGTGGGGGCCGGACTACCGGTGCTGGCAACGCCGGCCGACGTCGCCACCGCGCTGGAGCTGCCAATCCCGCGACTGCGCTGGCTCGCGTTCCACGCCGACGCGACGGCACAACCGCACTACGTACGCTTCTCGGTGCCCAAACGTTCTGGCGGCACCCGCGATCTCGCGGCGCCGATGCCGCGACTGAAGGCCACGCAGGACTGGATCCTCGCCAACCTGCTGGCGAAGGTGCCGACGCACGCTGCGGCCCATGGCTTCGTGCCCGGACGCAGCACGGTCAGCAACGCCGTTCCGCACCTGCAGGCCCTCGCCGTCATCAACTGCGACCTGAAGGACTTCTTTCCGACGATCCATGTGCACCGCGTCCGCGGTTGCTTCGAAGAGCTCGGCTACTCGCCCGCGGCAGCGACGATCCTGGCACTGCTCTGCACCGAAGCGCCACGGCGCCTCGTCGAGTACGCCGGTCGGCCCCTCCACGTAGCCACCGGTCTCCGTTGCCTGCCGCAGGGAGCCCCGACGAGCCCGGCGCTGAGCAACCTGATCGCGCGCCGCCTCGATGCCCGCTGCCTCGGCATCGCGCGGAAGCTCGGTTTCACCTACTCGCGCTACGCCGACGATCTGTCGTTCTCGACCCACGAGCCAGCGGCGCTCGCGCGCATCGGCTACCTGCTGGCTCGCATCCGCCACATCGCGCGCGACGAGGGCTTCGCCGTCAACGAGAAGAAGACGCGCGTGCTGCGCCCGAGCAGCAGCCAGCGCGTGACTGGGATCGTCGTGAACGGCGCCGAGCCGCGCATTCCTCGAGCAACCGTGCGGCGCCTGCGCGCGATCTTGCATCAGGCGGAAAAGACCGGTCTCGAAGCGCAGAACCGCGACGGTCACCCTGACTTCGCCAACTACCTCGCCGGCATGCTGGCCTGGGTGCGCATGGTGTCGCCGCAGCAGGCCGAACCCCTGCTGGCCGCCTGGCGCCGCGTGCGCCGCAGTGCGGCTGACTAGTTCGTTGGCGACTGACCGGGTCAGGGGCGGTGCCTGGCCCGGAGTTCTGCCTGCCGGACAAAATCGTGGCGGTCACTGGTCGTGAGCATCGCGGGAAGGCGCATGAATGCCATGCTTCCCCGCCTCATTACGGCGCTGGCCGTGTTCGCCGCGCTTCCCGCCCAGGCCCCGGCACTGGTGCGCGACATCCAATCGGGCGCAATTGGTTCCCAGCCGAGCGAGTTCTGCGAACTGCGCGCTGGCATCACGTGTTTTGGTGCCGACGATGGCGTGAACGGACGCGAACTGTGGATCACTGATGGCTCGGCTGCCGGCACGACGCTGGTGCGAGACATACAGCCGGGGCCTCAGAACAGCACGCCGCACTGGCTCGAGCGGCTTGGCAATCGGGTGTATTTTGCCGCCACCGACAACAGCGGGCCAGGAACCGAACTGTTTGCCACGGACGGCACAACGGCGGGCACCGTGATGGGCAAGGACATCAATGCCTTCAACAGGTCGACGCCCGCCTGGCTCACGCGAGTGGGCGGCCGCATCTACTTCACGGCTACCGACGACAACTTCGACAACGAACTGTGGTGCACCGACGGCACCGCCGCCGGTACCGTGCGCGTGATCGACCTCGACCCGGCCGGCAGTTCCCAGCCAGCGGATCTCTGCGAACTCGGCTACAGCGGCGTGTTCGTGTTCACGGCCAACGTCGGCGGCGACCGCGAGCTGTGGCGCAGCGACGGCACCGCCGCTGGTACCTGGCTGGTCCGCAACATCCATCCGACCAGCACGAGTTTTCCCGGCGCTCTCACTCGGTGCGGTGACAAGGTGGTATTCCAGGCGACCGACGGCACGAATGGCGCCGAACTTTGGATCACCGACGGCACGACCGCCGGCACGGTGATACTGCTGGACATCATGCCCGGCCTGTTTGACAGCTCGCCGTACTCGTTCAGCGCCAGCGACGACGGGCGATGCGTGTTTACGTGCAACGACTGGTTCACGTTCGGGCAGGAGTTGTGGGTCACGGACGGCACGCCAGCAGGCACCATGATGGCCGTCGATCTGGAGCCTGGCATGGGCAGCCTGCTGCCATCACACCTGACGTGGGCCGGTAACCGCGACGTCTACCTTCGTGGCACCGATGGCGTGAACGGCTCCGAACTGTGGCGCGTGCGCGGTCTGGCTGCCGCCGGCACGACCATGGTCACGGAGTTGCAACCCGGCATCGCAAGCAGCGACCCGCAGGCCACCAGCCACGGTCGGGAGACCTTCCAGGACAGCTTCGGCCGACTCTACCTCGCAGCCGATGACGGCGTGACCGGCAGCGAGTTGCGCATGATCCCGCTGGGCGCCTGGTCGAAGTCGGTCGATCGCCCGTGCGGTGTTGGCGCCAACCGGCCGGAACTGGCCGCCAGTCCGCCTGTGATCGGCAGCACATGCACGTTCACGAGTGCGCACGCCCCGGCGGGAACGTGGACCGCACTGCTCCTGCACCTTGGCGCGCCGTCGCCAGTGGACCTGGGCGACGGCTGCCGGAATCACATGAACGGCGGCGCCTTGGTTGCGGCTGGCTGGATTGCCACACCGGGCCCGACGTGGACCTTGGCAGTGCCGGTGCCTGCCGCGCCAGCGCTCGCCGGCCTGCAGATGGCCGCACAGACCGTCTACTCCGCGGCCTTCGTCACGATCGACGGCTGGAGCAACGGCGTCTGGCTGCAGCTTGGATTCTGACGCACGGGACGCCAAGGAGCGCCATAGAATCCACGCACTCGACCAGGTCTCCCGGTGCCCGTTGCCATGGGTTGTCCGCCTCAGTTCCAAGGTTCCTTGGCGGCCTGTTCGGCCTGCAGACCATTGCCGGCGGCCAGCTGTGTGAGTGCCAATACGTCGAGTGCTCGCGCGACGAGCACGTGTGTTGGCCCGTGGATGCTGCGTCGCATCGCGACCGCTCGAACGCCGAACGGGATGGCTGCCGCGGCTTCACCTTGCCGCTCCATCGTCAGCACGAGTTGTTCCACGGCTGCCGCATGTGGCGTTGTCGCCTGGTTGTCACGGGCTTCGAATGCAGTCAACGCCCGCACTAGGCTTCCATCCTGGCCGCCAGCGCATCGTCCCGCTCGCATGGCCACCGTCATGCCGATTGTGAGGGCGACGAACACCGCCAGTCCGGCACTGCAGAGGATGCGGTTGCGACGCACGAACTTCCGGAGCAGGTAGGTACGGCTCGGCGACCGCGCCTGGATCGGCTCGTGCGACAGGAGTCGGCGCAGGTCTGCCGACGGCGCCGCGCAGCGCAACCCGCAGCTTCTGGACGGGTTTCGGCGGGACCGCGCAAATTTGTGGGCCCTTCGGCGACTCGTGCTCACGCGAATGCCGGCGGATGGTCCCTCGGTGAAACGCGCCCCCTACGACCCATGCTCCGTCCTTTCCTTTCGTGCGCCGCGGCGCTGCTGCGGGCTTCCCTGACCGCTGCGCCGTTAGCCTTCTCCGCCTTGCTCGCCGGCACGGCGCCGGGCCAGTGCTACACGGATCCCCAGAACACGAACTTCCAGATCGGCGGCTGGGCGTCGGCGGGAGCTCCGTTCGCCGTCAGCGCGCAGCACATTCCCCTCGGGTTCGCGTTCCCCATCGCCGGCGCGGAGTCGGCCACGTACTCCACGATGAAGGTGGGGGAGAATGGTTGGATCCAGCTGACGAACGTCTTCGGCCTCTTCGGCTTTCCCAACTTCCTGCCGACGGGCACAGCGGCCGCCCTCGCCGGCACTGCCGGTGACCAACCCTTGATCGCGCCGTTCTGGGGACAGTGCTACACGGCGTTCGCCGGCGGAAACAGCGGGGTTTGGGTCGAGTGGACCCAAGGTTCGAGCTGTCGCGTGACGTGGCAGAACGCGCTTCACACGCTCGGCTCCCCCTCCTCGTTCTCCGCCGAGTTGTTCGCGGACGGCAGCGTCGTCTTCGCGTACGACCACCGCTGCAACGGCTACGCCCCCGCCAATGGCGCGCCGGCCGTGGTCGGTGTGTCGAGGCGCAATGGCATCGCCATCCCGCCGGCCAGCGATCTCCTGCCGGGGCCGACGAACCCGTTCAGCCAGATGATCTACGAGAACTTCGCGCCGGGCACGTTCGACGGCGCCAGCAAGTCGATCGTGTTCACCCCGACCCCTTGGGGCTGGCAGTCGTCCATGCAATGCAACTATGAACGGGCGCGCCACTCCGCCTACGGCGCCGGGTGCTACGACGGCACCAATTCGCTCTACGAACTGCACGCGAACGCAAACACCGCCAGTGCGGCCCTGACCGGCCAGTCCTATCAGTTCACGCCGGTCGGCGGTTTCTACCGGATCACCAGCGGCGGTTCGTTCTTGCCGCCGGTGGCGCCGGTGCCCGTGTTCGCCACGCCTTCGGACGACGGCCAGACCCTGGTCACGCCGAGCCTGCCGCTGCCGACTCCGCAGGGTCCGCGGGCATCGCTGTGGGTACACGCCAACGGCGTCGTGTCGTGGGGTGCCAGCGGCCAGACGTTCCCGGGGACCAACAGCTGGGTGCCGACGGCGGCGGCGTTCCTCGACGGCGCCAACGCGGGCATCTACGCCTGGCACGACTACAACGAAAGTGAAGGGGGCAGCGGGCGCATCGTTCGGGAAGAACGCACGGTCGGCGGCGAAACGCTGCTCGTGATCACCTGGGACGGGGTCGAGAACTACTCGCAGCCCGCCCAGACCAACCCGAGCACGATGCAGATCCAGTGCAACCTCACCACCGGCGTGATCACGCTGGTGTTCCAAAGCATCGACGGCGATGCCACGAGCCAGTATGGCTCGGAGCACCTGATCGGCTACTCGCCGGCCGGCGTCTCGCCCGATGGCGGTTCGCAGTCGTTCGCGACCAGCCTGCCGCGGCTGGCGGGCTTCGACGCCACGGCGATGACCCTCGCCGCCACGCCACCGCCGATCTCGACCAGCAGCTCGGGCACGCTGGTGACCTACACGCAGGGCGGCATCCCGGAGACGGCGCCGGGTTCGGGGCTGCACTTCGGGTTCACAGTCATCAGCTTCGGGCAGGACGCGCCGGGCACCGACCTCGGTTTCCTCGGTATGCCGGGTTGCAGCCAGCATCTGGCGTCGGCGGACCTGACCCTGGCGTTCATCGGCTTCGGCTCGTCGCTGACGACGAACATCCAGTTGCCAGCCGGCCTGCCCTACGCCATGGAGTTCTTCGCGCAGTCGGTCGCGTTCACAGCGCCAAACGCCATGAACACGCTTGGCGCCACGCTGTCGAACGGCATCGCCTCGCTCGTCTCGACCTTCTGATGCCGGTGGGCGTCGGCACCTAGACCGATGGTGTCGTCGATTCCATCGCGTCGATCTGGCAATCAGCGTGATACGACGACGGTCGGTATGCCGAGCCGCACCTGCAGCGGATCGAACAGAACCGGCTGCAGTGCAAAGACGAGCCCCGGCGGCAACGGCGGCAACGCGACGGTCGTCGTGAACAGCCGGCTGGCATCGAACGCCCCGAAGGCGAGCGCCTGCGCGGAGGCGGGGGCAAGCCAGGCGAAGCCGTACGGCGTCGCCGTCGGCGCGGTGAGTGGACCGATCGCGATGCCGTGGAAGGCGCCGGCCGGACCGTGGCTGGTGACCACGAGCTGGGTCGCCGAGACCATAGCGGAGGCGCTCACGAGTTCGAGGTTGGCCGGCGCAGCCGGTCCCTGGATCGGCGCTACGTTCCCGGTCGGCAGCAGCACGACCGAGGGATCCAGCAGCAACTCGCCACCCGTGGTTGCGATTGCCGGGGCCGTGAACTGAGCCGATGTCGCTGGACCGGCGCGGAACGTCGTTCGTGTGGCGATCAGCATGCCGCCATCAACCTTCGCGGCCGCGATCGCACCCTGAAACGGGAAGACTACCTGAGACCCCGTCACCTCGCCGCCGGTGAACAGCGCCGTGCCGCTCCTCAGTTCGAGCACCGGGATGATGTCTTCGTAGCGCGTCAGTCGGCAGTTGTCGAACGCGACCACCGCGCCATCGAGCAGGGTGCGACCGAGTCGCGCCTGCCGCACGTGCACCTGCGGTGAGGCAGTCATCGTCGTGTGCCAGGTGGCGTAGTTGCCGCTGGCGGTGAGCTCGGCGATCACGACGGTGCCCGGGCACTGGTCGACGATGAGCGACCGCGCGTTGGAGGTCAGCAGTGGCTGCGCCGGACGCAGGTCGAAGCCGGCGAACACCGCGGTCTCGCCAGCTGGCACGCCACGGAACCGCACGCGCGGCAGGAACAGGTTTGAGACCGACTCCAGCGCGGCGCCGTTCTGGCCGAGCACGCGGATGCCGCGACCGATTTCGATCGACTCGGTGTAGAAGCCGCCGAGCACCAGCACGGTGTCTCCGGCATTGGCGACCTGGATCGCCGCGGTGATGGTGCTGAACGGCTGGCCGGCCCCAACGAGCAGGGTCTGTTGGGCAGGACCAGCAGTGGCGAACAGCGCTGCCATCAGCGGCAACAGCAAGCAATGCGACAAGTGGCTCATGAGGGACCTCCGGGTGAGTGGCGGGGGCACCGAGCAGCCGCTCCGATCGCCCCGCTCGATCGCCAGAACTTCACCGGGCCTATCTTTGCCGTCAACTCCCCCGGGCGCGGTTGGCTCGATCGCGACAACTCCGCCGACAAGAAACCGCACCAGTAAACCGCACAATCAAACCGCACAGTCGGCCCGAGAGAATTGACTGGTACCGCGACACAATCGACCCCTGGCCTCGCCATGCAACTCCCTTCGTCTGTCGTCGTCCCGTTCCTCGTCACGATTGCGCTCCTCACTGCTCCGGCCCTTGCCCAGCAGCTGCCGCAGCACGATGTGATCGATGTCCCCGCCATCGCCCCTGGCCTGTGCACGAGCAACGTGTTCCAGAGCCACATGGTTGTGCAACGCGACCAGCCGGTGGTGGTCTGGGGTTGGGCCAGTCCCGACGAGGAGGTCGCGGTGTCGTTTGGCGTGGACCGGCAGACGACGCGCGCGGGCGCGGATCGCGCCTGGCGCGTCACGCTCGCGGCGCAACCGGCGAACGCCACCCCGCAGCAACTGCTCGTTCAGGGCAAGGAGCAGCGGCTGGTCCTCGACGACGTGCTCGTCGGCGACGTCTGGGTGCTCGGCGGGCAGAGCAACATGGAGTTCGAACTCGAGAAGGTCGAGAACGGCATGCTAGAGGCCGTTTCGGCGCACTTCCCGCAGATCCGCATCCTGACCGTGCCCTATGCGATTGGCCCGACCGCGCCGCGCAGTTTTCCGCGCCTGCACGAATGGAGCGATTGGTTCGGTCGGCACTTCCGCAAGGGCGATTGGGATGTGTGCACGCCAGCCATCGCGCGCGAACTGTCGGCAATTGGCTATACGTTCGCACGCCGCGTGCACCTGGCGAGCCAGGTGCCGATCGGCGTCATCGACGCGTCGCGTGGCGGCACCACGGCGGAAGCGTGGACACCGCTTGCGAATCTGCGCCAGTTGCAGGAGCCGCACGTGCGCGAGAAGCTCGCCGATTGGGACCGTCGTTTGGCCGCGTGGGACGCCCAGCAAGACCTGCAGCGCCGCATCGACGAACACCGGCGCTGGGTCGAACAGCAGCAGGCGGCGGGCAAGCCGGTGCCAGCCGATCGCCAGCAGCCGCCGAACGACCTGCGCCCCGGCCCCGGAGTCGATCCCAACCATCCGGGCCACTGCTATGCGGGCATGATCG
>JADZDL010000181.1 GCA_020851075.1 Planctomycetota bacterium
ATCGAGTCCTGCGCCCGCGAGCAGGCCCTCTTCGAGGGCCGCGGTGAGTGCCGCTTCGTCGACGATCGGGCCGCGCGAGGTGTTGATGAGGAACGCCGTGCGCTTCATGCGGCATAACTGTTCTATGCCGATCAGATGGCGCGTCTCCTCCCGCAGAGGCACGTGCAGCGTCACGTAATCACTCTGTTGTAGCAACGTGTCGAGGGGCACCTGCTGCGCGCGCAGTTCCTGTTCGAGAGGCGAGGGCAGCGGGTGGCGGGCGCTGTAGAGCACGCGCATGCCAAAACCGAGCGCGCGGCGCGCCACCGCCTGCCCGATGCGGCCCATGCCGACGATGCCGAGGGTCCGCTGGTGCACATCGGCCCCACACAGCAGGTCGACATCCCAACGCTGCCATTGGCCGCTGCGCAGGAACTGCTCGGCCGCCGGCAGACGGCGCGCGGTGGCGAGCAGCAGAGCCCACGTGAGGTCGGCGGTCGCTTCGGTGAGCACGCCCGGTGTGTTGGTGACCACGATGCCCCGGGCCGTGGCGGCCGCCACATCGATGTTGTCATGGCCCACGGCGATCTGCGAGATCACCTTCAAGTGGGGCGCTGCGGCGATCACCTCGGCGGTCAGCGGATCGGTCAGCTGGCAGACGACCCCGTGCGCGTGCTGGAGTTTCCGCTGCAGCTGGGCCGCATCCATGACGTCGTAGCTGTCCTTGTAGTCGACGATGCAGTCCTCGTGCAGGATCGACAGGGCCGCGGGGTAGACGTGGCGGGTGACGAGGACGCGCGGCTTCATGGGTGGAACGTAGCGCATGGCTGCGTTGGCTTCCTCTTCCCTCGGGCCGTTGGCGGTGAACCGTCGCGGGTGGCGGTTGGTTGACGGCGCGACCAACAGGCCCGGGTGGCTGGTCTCTCAGAACCGAAGGGGGCGAGGGGGTGCCTGCGGTGGTTGCGATTGGATATCGTGTGGCCCTTCGTTTGCTTGCTGGCCAAGCCATGAACCTGCGCTCCACGTTGGCTACTGTCTGCCTGCTTTCAGGGATCCAGGGGCAAGCCCCGTGCAACAGTCTTGCTCCGTTCGTGGCCATCGCGCAGGAAGCGATCGCGCAGTTGCAGTTGCCGGGGTTGGTGCTGCGGCTCGACCAGCATGGCCAGAACGTGCTCCTGCAGACATTCGGCACGCATCAGGTCGGCACGGTGATGCCGTTGGCGTCCGCTTCGAAGCCGCTTGCCGCGGCGGTGCTGATGTCCCTCGTCGACCAGGGGCTGCTTGCCTTGGACGATCCGGTGGGCCTCTACCTGCCGGAGTATGCGCAGGGCCAGCTCGCCACGATCACGCTGCGCATGTGCTTTGCGCACACTTCGGGGCTGCCGACGTTTGACCCGGTCACCAGCAATCCCGCGATCACGCTGCGGCAATCGGCAGCCCAGATCGCCCTGCTGCCACTGCATTTTGTGCCCGGGACTGCGTTTGACTACGGCAATGTCTCAATGCAGGTCGCGGGTGCAGTCTGCGAAGTGGTCACCGGTGTGCCGTGGGAAACCCTCTTCCAGCAGCGTATTGCCGGGCCGCTCGGCATGACGTCCACGACCTTCACGTTTGCCAGCACGACGCTGAATCCTGGGGTTGCCGATGGTGCCTGGAGCAATGCGGAGGACTACACGCACTTCCTCGAGATGCTGCGCGGTGGTGGCCAACGCAACGGCATACGCGTGCTCAGCGAAGCGGCGACCGCCGAGATGTTGACGGACCAGATCGGCACCCGCCCCGTGCTGTGGACGCCGCATCCCTTTGGGGTGCCATGCGGGTTGGGCATGTGGCTCGAACGGCAGGATGCACTGGGCCGCACGCTGCTCGCGTGTGCGCCGGGGGCCTTCGGTTTCTTCGGTTGGCTGGATCGCGAACACGAAGCGACCGGTGTGTGGCTCGCGACGACGTTCTACGTGTGGAGCTACCCGTACCTGCTGCGCAGTTGGGACGCGACCGACGTGGCGTTGGCGCCGCGCGGGGTCGTCTGCAGTGGTAGTACTTCGCCGCCGTGTGCCAACTCGCCGCAGTGGTACGCAACATCGTGGGCGCGCGATGGCATGCCCGATTTTGGCGTGGCCGTGCGCGGTGGCCCGGTGTCAGCGCTGGGCGCCGCATCGTTTGGCATTGGGCCGCCGCTCCTGGGTAGTCCGCTGTTTGATCTCGTCAACTACGTACCAGGTCCTGCTTCGCTGGTCGTGTTGCCGACCGACGCGCATGGCGATGGCGCCCTTTCGTTTGCGTTGCCGCCCGGGCTCACGGGGCTCACCTTCACGCTGCAAGGCCTCTGGCTCGATCCGCAGCCGTGTGGTGTGTCGGGGCTCGTGGCCACCCGCGCGCTGCGCATCGATATCGGCTCGTAGCGGTTGTTAGAGCGCGCCACACGCGCGCGCCAGTTCTTCGCACTTCGCGTAGTGGGCCGCATCGCGCGCGAGGTCCTCGCGGTTGACGAGCATCGAATTGCCTTGCCAGCCGTTCTTCCACGCGAGGTGGGCGAGGCCCGCTTTGTAGTGCTGCGTTGGCGCGCCGAAGATGTGCTGGCCGAGGGCTTCGCACGGCGTCATGAGCCGCAGGAACTCGGCCGCATCGTTGCGCGCGAGCGCCTGCAAGGCCTGCTGCGCGGGTTTGCTGATGCCGTCGAGAATGCCGAGCAGTGCGTGGCTGAAGTCGCCGACCGCGACGCGATGTTTGCCGATCCTCGTGTTGTAGCGCACGACGGGCGGGCGTTCGGGCGCCGGACCTTGCGGGTCGCCGCCGAGCATGAGCCGGCCGAAGTGGAAGTCATCGCCCGTGAGCACGATCTGGTCGTGGGGCAGCAGTTCGCGGCGCACGCGCAGTTCGAGGGCATCGTCGAGCAGCGACAGTTTGCAGCCGCGCACCTTCTCGCGGTCGAGGGCCAGGATGTCGAGGAACGAATTGCCGGGGAAATACCCTTCGAGGCTCGGCAAGAACATGGGGCCAAGCCAGTGCAGGAACAGCGGGCCTTTCACCTGCTTCAAGATCGTACGATAGACCTCGACGTAGGTCTTCTCGGGTACCTTGTTCTGGCTCAGCCACGGCATCGGCAGGATCACGGGAATGCCGCCACAGCGTTGGATCAGCGTGATCTGGTAGACGACCCCGTCGATGAGGTTGGAGGTGCGCTGGATGGGGGGCAGGTGGTCGGTGCCAGCGCCGGCGCAGAAGCCGTTACTGAGCTCGAGCGCCCCGCAGCGGAAGATGAGTTCGCGCGCCGATTCCCAGCCGAGGAAGAAGCGCTGCGCGGTGTCCATGGCCTCCGCAATGCCAAAACCGCGGGCATCGAGGTGCCGACGGATTCCCATCGTCGTATCCCAATCGATGTGCTGGGCGATCTCGGCGGCCGGTCCCGGCTTCTGTAGCGAATGACCGACCGACGCATAACTGTCGCGCAGCACCACGTGCGCGGCCGCAAAGCACAGGCGCACGGGGGTGAAGTTGGGAGATTCCATTGCGCGCACGGTAGGGGTTGGTGGGGTGCGACAACAGCGTCAGCTGCCGTTGCGCGCCGCCAACTCGACGGTGAACGCGTCGTTGACCTGCTTCTGCACGAACTCGAACGGCACTTCGGCATAGTTCGCGAGGGCGCTGTCCAGCGTCGTGAAGATGCCACCGCCCGGTGCCGCCGGGTCCTTGCGGTAGCCGACGAGCAACCGGCTGTGGGCCGCGCCCGCGGCAACTGGATAACCCGCGGCGATCGTCGCGAGCAGGTCGTCGAATTGTTCGGCCGACAATCCGGCGCCGCCGCCGATCGGGCGGATCCAGCGCACGGCGATCCGGCTGCCGAGAAGCGCTTGCCGTCGTCCCGCCTCCACGAGCGCGTCGGGTGGCGGCGGCTCGTTGGTAAACTGGGCCGCGTAGGGTTGCAGGGCGTCGCTGGCGATGCCAAACCGTTCGTAGCCGGCCAGTGCGCAGTGAAAGAAGTCACCGTCGTCGGACCGCCCGGTGGCCGCGTTCGCAGCCCAGTTGGCATATTCGACGCTAAGGCGTTCGCCGTGGCCCGCCGCGTGCGCCAACGCAAACTCGAAGGCGGCGACGGTCGTGAAGATCGAGCACGTCGGACGTGGCCCCTGACCGCGCGGTGGCAGCCCGAAGGCTGCCAATTGCGGCCGCAGATCGACCGCCGTTGGCACTTCGGCCAGCACCGCGGTCTCTCGGTGCGAACTCAGCGCGCAACTCGCGAGCGGGGTGGCGAGCAGGGTGGCTAGTAGGGGCAGCAGGTTGACGAGGCCACGAAGTGCGCTCATGCGGGCATGCTAATGCCCTCCCCGGCTCATCCACACGCTACTTCGCGCGCGTCTGGAAGGTCACGTGCACCGACTCCAAGGGGGTGCCATCCTCGGCCCGGAACGAGTCGAAGCGCCCGCGGTTGAGCCAGAACTCGTAGGTCCAGTTCGGCTTCAGCGCCACGGGCACGGTGAGCACTTTGCGCTCCTTGTCGTAGGACGGCTTGCCCTTCAGTTCGGGGAAGTGCTCCCCGCCGCCGACCACCGACCACATGCGGTCCAACATCGGCCGGTCGAACGTGATCACGATCGTCGTCGTCGCGGGGTCGACGTCCTCGGCGCCGTTGGCGGGCACCATCTGCTGCACCTTCGGTACCTTCTGCAGGGACGCCTGAAACCGCGGCACGTACTCGGCGTAGAACTTCGCAAACTGCGGCCCGAACGTCTGCAGCGTCGGGTGCTGCTGGCGGTCGCCTTCGTAGTCTCGGGCCAGCAACTCCGCGAGCTCCGGGACCCAGTAGAACGAACAGCGCGTTTGTTCTTTGCCTTCGAGTGCCGCGGCCTCCGCACCTTCGACCTTCGCGCGGTAACGGATCACGCACGCGCGCACGAGGGATTCACACAGCAGGGTGCGGCCATTGCCATACGCCTGGCGCCGCATCGAAGCTTCGGTCATCGCAAACAGCGTCTTGCCCGCGGCGGCGAGTTGCTTGTAGTGGGCATCGACGAGTGGATTGCAGTACGAATGGCAATACTCGTGCACGAGCGTGGGCACGATCTTCTCGTTGTAGAGCGGCAGGCCTTGCTCGTTCTTCTCCCAACAACCGAGGATCGCGTAGAGGTCCTCGCTGCCGTCCGGCAGGAGCGCGCTCGGGCCGTAGTTGCCACCGCCGTTCAGCAGGCCGAGCACGACCTGGAACCGCGCTTTCGGGCGTTCGCCGAAGAAGGTGCCAAACCAGCTCATGTCGACGGTGTCGGCGACCTTCTGCATCTGTGCTTCGGCGTGCGCATAGAGCTCCTTCTGGCTGGCAAAGAAGTCGGCGACCTTGGCTTCTTTGGTGAAAGCCGCGAGGTCGCTGAGGAACAGCTGCGCGTCCTTCTTCGTCCAGCGCGCCTCGAGCCGTTCGGGCCGCGTATCGGCCTTCGCAAAGCGCGGTGGATCGATGCCCTGCAGGTGGATCGCAAACGAGGCAACGGCGTCGTAGCTGATGCCGCGCTGCGCGCGCAGGCGTTTGCCGTGCTGCACGACGGCGTGGTCCTGGAACGGCAGAAACCACTTGTCGACGGCTTCGTTGTACCCCGGCAAGCGCCCCTGGCTGTATTCGGGCGCTCCCGCCAACCGGAAGACGATGCTGAGCAGTTCGATGCGCGGGTCGACGCGCACCGGAATCGCGCCGGGGGCCTGCGCAAGCACTGCGGGGGCCAACACTGCGGGGGCCAACACTGCGGGGGCCAACGCTGCGGGGGCCAACACTGCGTGGACGAGCAACAGCGGCAGGATTCCGGCGAGGCGGCGGCGCATTTCGGCAGGATATCGCCGCGCGGCCGCGACGTAACCTCCGGTCGCCAAAGTCCTGTGCTCCCCGCCAGCTCTGCATCTCTGCCTACGCCCCTCACCGCGCTGGAATCAGAGCCCCAGGCGCCGGAAGCTATGCTGCATGCCGTTCTCGTTCCAACCGATCTTCGAGCTGGGTGCCGACAACACGCCCTACCGCCTGCTCACGAAGGAGCACGTCTCGACCCTGGATGTTGCCGGTCGCACGATCCTGCAGATTGCTCCCGAAGCGCTCAAACTGCTGACGTTCGCGGCGATCCGCGATATCAGCCACCTGTTCCGGCCCGGCCACCTGGAGCAACTGCGCCGCATCCTCGACGATCCGGAGGCTTCGGCAAACGATCGTTTCGTGGCGCTGCAGCTGCTCAAGAACGCCAACGTGTCCGCCGGCATGGTCCTGCCGAGTTGCCAGGACACGGGCACCGCGATTGTGATCGGCAAGAAGGGGCAGTACGTCTGGACCCCAGGCGATGACGAAGCGGCGCTCAGCGAAGGTGTCTACCGCACCTTCACGGAGACGAATCTGCGCTACTCGCAGATGGCCGCGCTCGACATGTACAAGGAAGTGAACACCGGCGACAACCTGCCGGCGCAGATCGAGCTCTACGCGGACCAGGGCGATAGCTACCGCTTCCTGTTCCTCACCAAAGGCGGCGGCTCGGCGAACAAGACGTTCCTCTTCCAGGAAACGAAGGCGCTGCTCAATGAGAAGTCGCTGCTCACCTGGATCGACAAGGAGACGCGCAAACTCGGCACGGCTGCCTGCCCGCCATACCACCTCGCCATCGTGATCGGCGGCATGTCGGCGGAGTTCACGTTGAAGGTCACCAAACTCGCCAGTGCGCGTTATCTGGATACGCTGCCAACGACCGGCAATGCGCGCGGGCGTGCGTTCCGCGACCTCGACCTCGAACAGAAGGTGCTCGAGATCACGCGTAGGAACGGCATTGGCGCGCAATTTGGCGGCAAGTACTTCTGCCACGACGTGCGCGTGATCCGTCTGCCGCGCCACGGCGCGAGCTGCCCGGTCGGCATCGGTGTCTCGTGCAGCGCGGATCGCCAGGCCAAGGGCAAGATCACCAAGGACGGTGTGTTCCTCGAACAGCTGGAGACCAATCCGGCGCGGTTCCTGCCCGAAGTCGAAGACCACACCCTCGCCGGGGAAGTCGTGAAGATCGACCTCAGTCGGCCGATGGCCGAAATCCGCGCGACGTTGAGCAAGTATCCGATCAAGACCCGCTTCTCGTTGTCCGGCCCGATGGTCGTCGCCCGCGATATCGCACACGCGCGTTTGAAGGAGCGGCTCGATGCCGGCCAGGGTCTGCCTCAGTACCTGAAGGACCACGTGGTCTACTACGCAGGTCCCGCGAAGACGCCGACCGGCATGGCGTCCGGTTCGTTTGGCCCGACGACGGCGGGTCGCATGGATGCCTACGTCGACGCGTTCCAGGCTGCCGGCGGCAGCTTCGTGATGCTCGCCAAGGGCAACCGCAGCAAGCAGGTCACCGAAGCCTGCAAGAAGTACACGGGCTTCTATCTGGGTTCGATCGGCGGTCCCGCGGCGATTCTCGCGCAGGACTCGATCACCAAGGTCGAAGTGCTCGACTATGCCGATCTGGGCATGGAATCGGTGTGGAAGATCGAAGTGAGGGACTTCCCTGCGTTCCTCGTCGTCGACGACAAGGGCAACGACTTCTTCGCCTAGCCTCGATCGTCTAACCCGCCGCTACCCAATACTCGTGCGGCAACAGCTCGGCGGACTCATCCCGCTGCGGCCGCGCGAGCACAAACCAGATCGGGCGGTCGATGTAACCCTTCGGCATGCTCTTGCGGTCGAAGCGGAAGCTCACGAGCCAGCAACTGTCGCTGCCAACGAGGTCCTTCGGCACCTGGATGCGGCGGAAACGCGCGCGTTGCATCTCGGTGCGCAGCCATTCGCGCACGGCTCGATGATGGGCCGGCACCTCCTCTGCCTGCGCGAGAGCAAAGCACGCCTGGGCCGCTGCCTGCATACGTTCGGGGTTTGGTGTCCCACCAAAGTCGACGAGCATGGTGCCAGGGACGATCGAGTTGCCGGGTTCGAGCACGCTGTTGTGGCCCATGACGAGGGCAGCGGGAAATGGGCGCGCGCCCTGCAGCCAGCTGCTGCCGAGTTTGCGGCTGGTCGCCCGATACAGCAACCAGCGGCCGAGTGCGAGGGCGGTGATTGCGAGCATCACCCAGAAGACGGTGCCCTGGGTGAAGATCGCGGTGATGCCGCTGGCGATACTGAGCACGATCGCGAGCAGGCCGGCGAGCGCGCCGCGGACCTGCTGCATCGCGTCAAAGACGCGACCATTTCCCGCATCGATACAGAAGGGAGCTTCCGGTCGTGCACCGGTGCCCTTCGCGAGGGCCGTCTCGTAGCGTTGTCGGATGCCGCGGCTGAAGGCGGGGAAATCGGGTTGCTGGTCGACCATGATGGACTTTGAGGGGCGCTGCCGAGCCCCGTTGCTGTGCGGGCGGGATCCTAGCCCAACTTCCGCAGTTGCGAGGCCGTATCGTTGATAATCAAGGACTTATGGCGTTTGGTTAGCACTACACGGCGGTCCCCTGAAGGGCTTTTGGGATCGCAAGTCGCCGAGGCAACTCGATGC
>JADZDL010000182.1 GCA_020851075.1 Planctomycetota bacterium
CACGGCCGCCAACGTTGCTACCTTGCCGAACTCGACGACGCCGGTGGGTTTCGCATGCTCGAAGTGACGTTGCGCGGCAGCGAAGAACTCTCGACCGCGCAGTTGCAGCTGGAGTCGTTGCGCAGGCGGTCGATGTACGAGTTGCCGGACTTCTACTCCTTCCAGCCAACCCCATTTCGCAGCATCGCGAACGAAGGCAATTCGCTTTCGGGTTTGATTGCCGTCAGCACCTGTGCCGCCGGGATCGTTCTGCATCGATATCGCGGCACAAGACTGCTCTTGCACCAGAGCAAGAATGGTCAGCGTGTGATCGCCGGACCGACGGAATTGCCGGATCTCGTCGGTCCGGCGCCGTTCGGGGCCTTCTGGCAGCATTCTGCCAAGGTCCCTCTCATGGTTGCCGAACTCGGCAGCGATTGGCTTGTGTACCACGACGCCGGTGGGTTCCTGCACTTCGTTTCCCGCGCCATGGACAAGGCTGAGGTGACCCTGCATCTGTCCCTGCGGAATGGTCTGCGAGGCTGGTCGAGCGAGACTCGCAGCTACCTCGAAGGGCGCGCTTTGGGGGACTGCTTGCGCGCGATCGCCGAGGCCGTGCAATGAAGATCCCGCTGCAATTGCGCCATTCGAGTGCGCCCAAGGAAGAACCGGCGCGCGCCTGGTTTATTCCAGGGGGCACCGCGGCGGATTGGCTCGCGTCGCTGCTCGACTTTGGCGTCGACTTGCATGCGGTGGTGTTGCTGCCGGTGCCGAGTTCCAAAGCGCAGCGGCAACCACTTGGGGTGGTGGCGGTTCTGCCCCCAGGAGTCACGCCGCATCGGATCGTGCGCGCGCGTCCGTGGCAGCTGCGCATCGAGCGGGTGGCGTTGCCAATCGACGCGGTGTTGTGGCCACCGCTCGAGGACAGCGAACTGCGCGAATTGCTGCTGGCGCCATGGCTCGTCTGGCATCCGACGGTGGGGCCCGTGGCGCTGGCCGCGGCGGACGTGATGTGCGCCGCAGACCTGTTCGTGGTCTGCACCGAGCCGCACTCGTGGGCGCACGCGAGACCCGGAGTTGCCCCCGTGGCGCGTCTCGTGGACGTGGCAACGGACATCCAGGTGGAGCTGCGTTCGATGTTCGCGGTCGAAGGTGGCGAGATCGGCAGTGATCCGGTTGGCAACTTGCCCCCGCTGCCAAACGAGCCTCCCATCGAGCGGCCGAAGTTCCGCGACGGGCTGGCTGGCAACGTGGCGCGGGGCCTCAATTGGGCGTTGGGGCGGCTGCGAGGGGGCGCCCGACCGGCAAGCGGAGGTGCGGTCCCAGGTTGGCTGGCGCGTTTGGGGCGATGGGTCCAGGCGCAGCAGAAACCGGCGCGCGCGAGCGCCAATGTGCAGAAGCGCGAACTCGAATTGCAACGGCTGCTCGCGATGCTTCGCGACGACCCAGAACGAGGGCTCAAGCATGCCCTGCCGATCGGTGGGCAGCCGGGGCGCGGCACGGCGATGCCGAGCAACACACTTGGCGCGCGCGATACGACGTTCCGGCTCGGCGGCCTGGGTGGCGGCGGCCCCGTCGATGCGTGGCACATGCCGTGGCAGATGCGAGTCGATCTCGAACGGCGCTATCGAGAACTGGCGACCGCGGAGATTGCGGCCGGCAACCACCGACGGGCTGCGTACATCTTTGCGCACCTGCTCGGCGATCTGCGTGCAGCGGCGAATGTGCTGCGCGACGGGAAGTTCTATCGCGAGGCGGCGGTCCTGTTTCGCGATCGATTGGCAGATGTAGACGCTGCGTCGGCGTGCCTCGTCGGCGGGGGGCTCCTCGGTGAGGCCGCCGACCTCGAGGAGGCGCGTGAGCGCTTCGAGCGGGCTGGCGACTTGCGGCTCATCCTCGGCCAGGAGGAAGCGTCCACGTCGTTGTATCGCCGTGCCCATGAGCAGCAGAAGGTGGCGGGGCATGCGGTGAGTGCGGCGTTGCTGCGCGCGGAGAAACTGCGCGACATCGATGGTGCGGTCCAGGAGTTGGCCGATCGGTGGCAGGGTCACGGCGAGATGCTGGCGTTTGCGGCGTGGCTGGGGCTGTTGCAGCGCGTTGGCCGCGAGGAGCAGATCCTGTGGCAATTGCGCGAATTGAGCGCTGGGCGCGAGATGAGCTTTGACGAGGCGCCGGCCTACGTGCTTGGGTTCTTTGCGCGGCGCGTGGCGCCGGGGCCGTTGCGGAATCTGCTGCGCGATCTCATTCGCCGCGTGGTGGCGGCGACGATTCGTTCGACAACCTTGGATTGGCGTGCGCGCCTGTTTGACGCGATGCGGCGCGCGTCGCCCGAGGATCGGGTCCTGCCGGCGGACACGCGTCGCCTCGCCATGAAGTTGCGGGAGCCACCGCCAGAACCGTCGCGGCAGGGTGTGATCCAACTGCGGCGACTGTGGCAGAGTCTTGGCGCCAATCAGCCGCCGCCGCACTTTGCCACCCCTGGCCCGTGGCTGGTGTTCGTGGCCAACGGCGCTCATCCGTCGATTGCGCGCCGGCCTGTGGGCGAGCGCGTCGGGCGCAACGAGCCGGTCGCGTCGTTGCGGGTCGGCGAGCACGTGCGCGGCGTGCAGGCGTTGCGCGATGGTGCGGTGTTGTGCTGGTCAGGGCGGCGCGATGGGGCTGGCGATCAGCTCGATCGAGTGAACGTCGACCTGTGGCCGCCCAGGGTCGAGTTCGTGACCGCGATCGACGAAGCGCTCGCGGTTGCCGCGGACGACAACCTGCACCTTTGGGTGGTGCGGCGATCCGCGGTCGGCGGTCTCGAGGTGCGTAGTTACACCCAGAACGGGGCCTGGCTGGGCGCCGAGATGCCGGACCTCGGCGCGTTCGAGAGTGTCGAGTCGTGCCACGCAATTGCGCTCTTTGGGCAGCTGGTGGTGGCGGTCGGCTCGCGATTGCACGTGCGCGCGGTCAACGGCCTTTGGGTCTCGTACACCCTGGGCTCCGAAGTGACTGCTTTGGTTCGTTCGGAAGAGGCCGGCAACCCGCTGGTGCTGGTTGGTCAGGAGCGAGGTTTCCGTGTGCTGGATGCCAAGGCGGTCGGTGGTGGCAGCCTTGTGTCATGTGCTGAGAATCTGGTGGCGCCGACCGTCGGCTGGACGCGGAACGGTCTGCTCATCGCGGTCGATGAGAACCAGGTGATGCTCTTCCGGCGGCGCGATGCCGCGCTGATGAAGGCTCATGAAGCGCCGTTCCGCGCGGGCAAACCCTCGGCGATCGTGCCGACGGCGGTGCTCGACGAGGTTCTGTTCGTGGCGCCGCAGACGCTGACCTGCTTTGCGGTGCGGTAGGGGTTGGGCGCGCCAGGTTTGGGTGCACCAGCCGCGTGCGCATACAGCGCCGCGTCCCTAAGTTGTTTCCCCGTAAGGAGAAATGTGGTGGGCAGACCCAGGGTTGAACTGGGGACCCCAGCATTTTCAATGCTGTGCTCTACCAACTGAGCTATCTGCCCGACCACACGCGACCTTGCGGTTGCGAGGGCGGGGAAACTAGCGACCGGGCGGCCAGGACGCAAGGGCGAGAGGGGTGGAAACTCGCCGGAAAGCGCGACCCGCGACCGGCGGCCTTCAGAGCCCCGCGATCGCGACCACGTGTTCTTGCTTGGACACCACGACACCCGCCTTCGTCTCGACGGTGACCACGAACGCGGCGGGTTTGCCGATCGGCAGCCTGGCCTGCACGGGCACCACGGTTTCCGCGTTGGCATCGGCGAGACCGAATACGCCACCATCGACGGGAGCGCCTTCGCGGTTGCCGTCGACGATCCAGAGCTGGAAGCGGTGGTCGTCGTCGAGCGGCGGCAGGCCCTTGAAGGTTAGGAAACCCTCTTGGCGCTCCTGGCTCCAGACGACTTCGCCGGAGACGGTGCCGCTCTTGGGGCTAGGGCCCGGTTTCCAGGGCACGTGCACGGCCTTCGGGTCGATGGCCAGCAGGCTCGCACGCTGATCGGCGGCGGAGGGGACCATGGGCTCGCCGCGCAGCACAAACCACAACGCCACGCCCGCGGCGAGGCTGATCAGGAGCGTGCCGACGACGCTGCGCGACGAACGCGGGCCGCTCAGTTCGTATGCGGCGGTGGACCCAATGGGGGTCACTGCTGGAGGTGTCACTGCTGGTGGCACCGCCGCCATGCGTCGGCGGCGTTGTTCGGCGCAGAACGCGAGCCCGGCCGCGGCGAGGCGGTCCTGCAGGGCCTTCGGCATCTGCACCGTTGGGGCCAAGGCCACCATTGCCAACGCGGCCGTGCGTTCGAGCGCGAGTTGTTCGGTCGTCGGCTTGGCCGCGAGTTCGACTTCGCTTCCGGGGATATCGCTGGCGTGGGCAAATGCCACCGCCTCCGCGAGGGCCTCGAGCCTGGGATCGAAGGTGTCGCTCACGACGCACCTCCACGTTCGGCATCGACGCCGAGCATTTCGCGTAGACGGATCAGGCCGCGGCGCGCGTGACTCTTCACGGTGCCGAGCGGCATGCCGATCGAGGCGGCGATCTCCTGGTGGGTGCGGCCGTGGCCGAGGGCAAGGCCGAGCACCTCGCGCTGTTCGGGGCGCAGTTGCGCGAGCGCATCCTGCGCGCGCTGCACTTCGTCGTGCATTTCGGCGCGGTCCTTCTGCGCAGGCGCCGCGATCGTGCCGGCGTCTTCGAGCAGTTCGGCGGCGGGGCGACGACCTTGACGGCGGGCGCGGTCGATGAGGCGACGGCGCGCGATCGTCATCAAGAACGTCACTTCGCTGCCGGCGCGCGAATCGTAGCGTTCGGCGCTCTTCCAGACCTCGACGAGGATCTCCTGCGTCGCGTCTTCGGCATCTTCGGCCGAACGGCAGAAACGACGTGCCAGGCCCCAGACCATGTTGGAATGGCGGCGCAGGAACGCTTCGACCGCTTCGGGGTCACCGGCAGCGATCTTGGGTAGCAGGAGGTCCGTCATTCGCAAGGAGACCGAAGGGCGGATTACAGAGGCTCGGGCTGTTCGCGGCAAGCAGTTCATTGCGCTCCTTGCGGAGCTTGTTGGGCAACCTGGCGAACAGCCGCGAGTTCTCACGGATCAGCCCTGGGGAATCAGCACCGCGTCGATCACGTGCACGACGCCGTTGCTGGCCGAGATGTCGGTCGCCGTCACCTTGGCTGCGCCGACGTGGAGGGACTTGCCGTTGACCTTCAGCATCAGGGTGCCGCCGCCGATGGTCTTCGCTTCGGTGAGTTTCACGGCCTGCGCCGCCATCACCTTGCCGGACAGGATGTGGTTCTTGAGGATCGCCGTGAGCTTGGCCTTGTTTTCCGGCAGCAGCAGGTTCGCGATCGTGTCCGCGCCCAGCGCTGCGAATGCTTCATCCGTCGGGGCAAACACGGTGAACGGGCCGTCCTTGGCGAGCGTATCGGCGAGGCCGGCGGCCATGGCGGCCTTCAGCAGCGTGCCGAACTTGCCGGCCTTGGTGGCGACCTCGACGAGGTTGGGTTCGGCCGGCGGCAGCAGCACGCTGTCGATGACGTGGATCACGCCGTTGCTGCCGACGATGTCGGTTGCCTGGATGTTGGCACCGCCGATCGTGACCTTGCCGCCCTTGGCGACGATCGCCAACGGACTGCCTTGCAGCGACGTGAGTTCCTTCAGCTGCACGACTTGCTCGGCGGGCACCTTCTTGCCGACCACATGGTAGGTCAGGATGGCTGTGAGCTTGTCCTTGTTCTCGGGCTTCAGCAGATTGGCGATCGCGTCCTTGCCGAGCTTGGCGAACGCTTCATCGGTCGGTGCGAACACCGTGAACGGGCCCTTGCCGGACAGGGTCTCGGCGAGGCCGGCGGCCTTCACCGCGGCGACCAGGGTGTGGAACTGGCCGGCTTCGGTGGCGATCTGGACGATCGTCTGCGGCGGCTTGGCATCGTCGTGTTGGGCGATGGCCAGGGTCGCAGTGCAGGCAAAGGCGAGCAGGGAAAGGACGGGAAAACGGGTCATGTCGTGTTTCGTTGGTGGTTGGAGGATCGGTGAGGAACAACGAACGTGGCCACGTCCGCGCCGGTGTTCGCCCCACGGTGGTCCCTGGATGCACGCGGCGCATCGATGCGTGCGGTTCTGGCCTTGAGTGCGCGGCCCTCGAGCGCTTAGAACCTCGTCGTGACCACGATTCCGGCGTTTGCGGCTCGCTTGCTGCGCACCTCCGGCCGCACCTATGCGGCGGCCGCGGCGGCGCGCTTGCGGCAGATGCATCCGGGGTTCGCCGCGCTCGTGTTGTCGCCGGCGTTCGGGTCGCCGATCGACGACATGGAGGCGCGCATTCAGCAATTGGCGGCGTCCGTCGAGTTTGATCGGGTGGCGCTGCTCGAACACAGTGCCCGCTGGTACCGCGTCGCGTTCGCGCATCGTGGTGTGCCGATCGATTACCTGACGCAGGGTTTCGTCGCGTTGCAGGCCGTGTTGGGCGAGGAGATGCCGAGCGCCACGGTGCCGATCGTGCACCGGCATCTGCAGCGCGCGCTTGATGCGGCGACGGCGGCGCCGAGTGCGCTCGCGTGCGAACTGGACCTCGCGGCACCGCACGGGCGATTGGCGGCCAACTTCCTGCTGGCGGTCCTGGAAGGCCGTGGCGATGACGCAATCGACGATTTGCGCGCAGCGCTGGCTGCTGGTGCAGCCGTCGCGGAGTTGCATGATCACGTGATTGCGCCCGTGCAGCGCGAAGCCGGCCGCATGTGGCTCATGGGCGAGATTCCGATCGCGGATGAGCATCACAGCTCGCAGATCGTCGATCGTGCGTTGTGGTTGTTGCACGAACGTCTGCCGCGCCCGGCGGCGGATGCGCCGGTGATCGCAACGATGAGTGCCGGCGGCAACCTGCACGATCTCGGCATTCGCATCGTTGCGCAGCGTCTGCAGTTGGCGGGTTATGCGGTGCTGAATCTCGGAGCCAACATGCCGGCCGCGGACCTGGAATGGACGTTCCAGGATCGCCGCATCGATCTATTGGCGATTTCCGCGACGATGTCGCTGCACGTGCACGCGCTTGCGGAGGCTGTGGAGTTGGTGCGGCGCATCACGCACGGTCGCGTGCCGGTGCTCGTTGGCGGAGTGCCATTCCGCGTCGTGCCCGATCTCGCAACCTGCGTTGGTGCGGATGCCGGGGCTCACGATGCGGAAGGTGCCGTGCGGGCGGTGCAGCAGTTGCTGGCGCGGCCGTAGCGGTCTCAGGTCGGACGCTTACGCAGTAGATAGTGCGAAACGAGCCATGCCGTGCCGTTTGCGAAGCCCCAGAGCTCGGCGCACGCCAGGAAGAAGACGCGCCACAGATTCGCCATCGCGGTCGCGCGTTCGCCATAAGCCTGCTGCAGCACCGGCTGCAGTTCGGCGCGTGCGCGGTCGAAGTTCTGCAGCCAGGCTTCCGCGGTGCGCTGGTAGTGCGTGCCAGACACGCGCCAGTGGGACTCGATCGCCAGATGGTCCTGGAAGTGCAGCATCTGCGCATCCGCGGGCATCTGGCCACCAGTGAAGAAATAGCGCCCCATCCAATCGTCCTCGCCGTCGGTGGCGAATGGGTAGCCGACGGTGCGGTGCGTGAACACATGCACAAACATCTTGCCGTCCGGCGCGAGCCAGCTCGCGGCGCGTTCGAGCAGGCGGCGCCAGTTGCGCGCGTGCTCCATCATCTCCACTGAGACGATGCGATCGAACGTGCCGGGCGCCGTGAAGGTGTTGGCGTCCGCGGTCACGATCTCGACATTGCGGAGGCCTTCGGCAGCTGCCCGCGCGAGGATGTCGGCCCGTTGGCTCGCCGAGTTGCTGACGCCGACGACGCGGCAATTCGGGAATTCGCGCGCAATCCACAGCGAAATGGCGCCCCAGCCGCAGCCCAGATCGAGCACGCGCATGCCGTCGCGGATCTGCGCGCGTGCGACCGTGAGCCGCAGCATCGCCGCTTCGGCGTCGTCGAGGCTGCGCGTCTCCGCGTTCCAGAGGCCACTGCTGTACTTGCGGAATCGCCCCAGTACGCGCGCATAGAAGGCCGCGGGCACTTCGTAGTGTTGCTCGTTGGCGGCTTTGGTCTCCACCGCGATCGGGCTGGCGTCGCAACTCGCAATCCACTCGCGCAGACGGTTGCTGGCGACCTCGGGATCGGCAGCATGTTCGTCGCGCAGGCGCTTGCGCAGCAGCCGGCGAATGCCCACGCGCAGCAGCCAATCGGGCAGGTGCCCACGTTCCACCCAGCGATCGATGGTCTTCATCGGGCGTCCTTGGTCGTAGCGGGAGGCACAGCGGCGCGAGGAAACCACGGCACGAACGTGTTCGTCTCCTGCATGTAGGCGAGGTAATCCGCGCCGCGGCTCTTCCTTGATTGCAGTTCGTTCCATGGTACGCCGCTGACGAAGCGCACGAGCAGGAACATGAGCGCGGGTTGCACCGCGGCGTAGAAGCCCATGGTGGGGGCCACCAACAGGCCGATGCCGCACCAGGTGAGCCATTCGAAGAAGTAGTTGGGGTGGCGGCTATAGCGCCACAGACCACGACGGCAGGCGCGCGTTCGCTGCGAAGCATCGGCGCGGTGTGCAGCGAGCTGCCGGTCGGCGATCGTCTCGGCGAGCTGGGCGAGCCCGACGATGGTGAGGCCAAGCCACTGGATCCCGGTGAGGTGCATGTCGTCGTGCTGGGCGAGGGCCGCGAACGGCAGCGCGAAGGCGAGCGCCGCCAGGGCCTGGGCCTGGTAGAACCAGAAGAAGTGCCGCGCGGCGCGGTCGCCCCAGTGGTCCCGCATCGCGCGGTAGCGGCCGTCTTCCCGGTCGGGGTGCCCAAACACCCGGTCGCGCAGCAGGTGCCAGGTGAGGCGGGCACTCCACACGCCACCGATCGCCCCGGCGAGCAGGCGCTGGACGGCGGCTCCGGGGCCGGCGAGCGCGGTGGCGACCGCGACGAGGCCGATGGCTCCAGCCCAGGCCGCATCGACCGAGGTGGCGTTGCGGGTGCGGCATTGTCGCCACCAGAGGCCCAGGAACCCGGCCGCGAGCAGGGCCCACGCGAGCAGCAGGGTGGGGAGCAGGTTGGCCCAGAAACCCGGCGTTTCGGTCCAAGGAGCAGTGACGGCCAGCATTCGGGGCGGGGTTCGCCGCGGGGGGCCTGGCGGATGCAAGCTGCGTGCATCCAAGAGGTCGGGTGTAGCGAATGCGGCCACACCCCTCTGCGCGCGACCGGCCGCCATCCTTTCGATTTCCCAGCGACTTCCCAGCGACCTACCAGCTTGTCCGACCAGCCCCCCCTTCCCAGCGGGTCCGTAGCGCTCGCCGCCCCGGTGGACCGCCGAGTCGAGTGGGTGCGGGTCCTGCCCTTCCTTCTCATGCACGTGGCCTGCGGGCTCGTCATCGTGGTCGGCTGGAGCCCGGTCGCCGTCGGGGTGGCGGTGGGCCTCTATGTGGTGCGCATGTTTGGGGTTACGGCCTTCTACCACCGCTACTTCTCGCACCGCACGTTCCGGGCTGGACGCGTGGTGCAGTTCCTCGGCGCGTGCCTCGGCGCCTCGGCGACCCAGCGTGGACCACTCTGGTGGGCTGCGCACCATCGCCATCACCATCGGCGGTCGGACACGGCGCTCGACGCCCATTCGCCGCATGCGCACGGGTTCTGGTGGTCGCACGTAGGCTGGTTCATGAATCGGTCGAACTTCGCGACGGACCTGCAGCAGGTGCGGGACTTCGCGAAGTTCCCCGAGTTGGTGTGGCTCGACAAGTATGACGTGGCCGTGCCCGCCGTCCTGTTGGCCGCGCTGGCAGGCCTAGGCGCTTGGCTGCAACACAGCGCGCCCGAACTCGGCACCAGCGCCGGGCAGATGGTGGTCTGGGGCTTCTGCATTTCGACGGTGGTGCTGTTCCACGTCACTTCGTCGGTCAACAGCCTTTGCCATCTGCTCGGTCGGCGTGTCTGGCCGACGCGCGATCAGAGCCGCAATTCGGCCGTGCTCGCGGTACTCACGCTCGGCGAAGGTTGGCACAACAACCACCACTGGTGCCCGGGCACCGTGCGGCAGGGCTTTCGCTGGTGGGAGGTCGATGTGACCTACTACGTGCTGCGCGGCTTGTCGGTGCTGGGCCTCGTGTCGCAGTTGCGCGGCTTGCCGCCGCGCGCGATGGCGAAGGAGCGGCGCATCGCATGAGCAGGGCACTGCACCAGCTCGGCCCTGGTCGCAAGCGCATCGCCGTGATCGGCAGCGGTGTGGCTGGACTGCTTGCCGCCGAACGGTTGGCCACCGCGCACGACGTCGTCGTGTTTGAGGCGGATACGCGGATCGGCGGCCACACGCACACGGTGACTGTCGATGGGCTGCAGGGGCCCATTGCGGTCGATACCGGATTCATCGTCTGCAACGATCGCACCTACCCGGGGTTCCTCGGCATGCTCGATCGGCTCGGCGTGTCGACCCGGCCGTCGACGATGAGCTTCAGCGTGCGCTGCGAACGCACCGGCCTCGAATACAACGGTGGCTCGTTCGGGCAGTTGTTTGCGCAGCGCAGCAACCTGCTGCGGTGGTCGTTCTGGGCCATGCTGCGCGACATCCTGCGCTTTCACCGCAAGGCCCCGGGATTTGGCAACAGTGACGCGACGTTGGCCGATGTGCTGCGCGACGGTGGTTTTGGGCGCCGCTTTGCGGAGCACTATCTCGTGCCGATGATGGCCGCGATCTGGTCGGCGGAGCCAGAACGGCTGATGGCGATGCCGGCGCGCTTCTTCGTGCGGTTCTTCCACAACCACGGCATGCTGCAGGTCGACGATCGGCCGCAGTGGTACACGGTGACGGGCGGCTCGCGATGTTACCTCGATCCCCTGTTGCGCACGTTCAAGGACCGCATTCGCACCGGGGCCGAAGTCGTCGCGTTGCATCGCGACCCCGATGGGGTGCGAGTGCAGGTGAAGGGGCAGCCGCCCGAACGCTTTGATGCCGCGGTCGTCGCTGCGCACAGCGATCAGGCGCTGCGAATGCTCGCGAATCCGACGGCGGACGAACGCGCGGTGCTCGGTGCGATTCCCTACCAGGAGAACGAGGTGGTGCTGCACACCGACACCTCGTTGTTGCCGAAACGGCGCGCGGCGTGGGCGGCGTGGAACTACCACATCGCCACGGTGCCGAGCCAGCGCGCGACGGTCACCTACTGCATGAACATCCTGCAGGGACTGCCGGGACCGGAAGTCTATTGTGTGACGCTCAATCGCACCGAAGCGATCGATCCGGCGAAGATCCTGCGGCGTTTCGTGTACCATCACCCCGTGTTTGACGAAGCTGGCGTAGCCGCACAAGAACGTGTGCCGTCGATCAATGGGCCGCAGCGCACGTGGTTCTGCGGGGCGTGGTGCGGGTTTGGCTTCCACGAGGATGCCGTGCAGTCGGCGCTGCGCGTGGTGGCGGACTTTGGCATCGGCAGTGGCCTTGAGCGCGGCATCGAGAGTGGCGGAAAGGGCGCCGCCGGGCCCGGGCCCCTGTCCGCGGGGGCGGCCTGATGCCGGTGCCAACGCACAGAGCGATCTACACCGGGCTCGTGCGGCATCGCCGTTTCTGTGCGGTGCCACACGCGTTCACCGTTCGCCTGTATCTGGCGTATCTCGACCTGGACGAGCTCGAAATCGCGTTTGCGGGCCGTTTCTGGTGGTCCGCGAGACGCTGGGCACCGATGCGCTTTCGCCGCGCGGACTACTTCGGGCCACCCGACGTGCCGATCGCCGAGGCGGTGCGCGACGAAGTGGCGCGCACACTCGGCCGCCGCCCGTCGGGTCCGGTGCGCGTGCTGACCAACCTGCGCAGCTTTGGCATCGGCTTCAATCCCGTGTCGATCTACTACTGCTTTGACGCCGACGAACGGCTGGCGGCGGTGCTTGCGCAGATCACCAACACGCCGTGGGGCGAACGCCATCACTACGTGCTCGCCGCCGATGGCACGTCGCACACGGTGCGCGGGCAGTTCCAGAAGCAGTTCCACGTGAGCCCGTTCCAGCCGATGGAGCAGGACTACGCCTGGGCCCTCTCGGTGCCCGGCGAGCGTCTCGGAGTGCACATGCAGAATCGCCGCGGCGACGACAAGGTCTTCGACGCGACGCTCGCGGTGCAGCGGCGGCCGTGGACCACGAAGAACCTCACTGCCGCGTTCCTGCGGCATCCGTGCATGGCCTTGCAGGTCGTGCTCGCGATCTACTGGCACGCGTTCCGCCTGTGGTGGAAGCGCGCGCCGTTCTACACGCATCCGAAGAAGCGAGTTGCTGCATGAGCACGATCCTCATCGCCCGTTCCCGCGCCCAAGGGGCCACATCGGCCGCGCCGCCGACCTTCCTGCAGCGAACGCTGCGCCGCGGGGTGCTGCAGCGTCTGCGCGCGCTGCGCAGTGGTGCGTTGCGGCTGCGCGATGCGCTCGGCGAAGAACTGCTCGGCAATCCGGACGGCCCGCTCGGCGTGATCGAGCTCGAAGTGCACGATCCGGGCTTCTGGAGCAGCGTTGCGGCGCGCGGCTCACTCGGCGCTGGCGAAGCGTTCGTCGCGGGCGTGTGGCAGACTTCGGACCTCGTCGCGATGCTGCGCCTGTTTGTGCGCGATCGCGAAGTGCTCACCGACGTCGACAGTTCGCTGTGGTCGCTGCCGCAGCAGTGGTTCCTGCGTGTGCATCACTGGTTGCGCGACAATTCGCGCCACGGCAGCAAGAAGAATATCGCCGACCACTACGACCTCGGCGACGACCTGTTTGCGAAGTTCCTCGACCCGTCGATGACGTATTCGTCGGCCTGGTTTGAGCACGCGGGTCAGTCGCTCGCGGACGCGCAGCAGGCGAAGTTGCGGCGGTTGTGCCAGCTCGTCGACCTGCAAGCAGGCGATCGTCTGCTCGAGATCGGCACCGGTTGGGGCAGTCTCGCGTTGTGCGCAGCGGGCGAGTTTGGCGCCAACGTGACGACGACGACGATCTCGCAGAACCAGCACGCGCGCGCGGCCGAACGGTTCCGCGCCGCCGGGCTCGCGGATCGTATCGACCTGCGCATGCAGGATTATCGCGACCTCACGGGCACCTACGACAAGCTGCTGTCGTGCGAGATGATCGAGGCCGTGGGCGCCAAGTG
Organism: Planctomycetota bacterium; assembly: GCA_020851075.1. Lineage (GTDB taxonomy): Bacteria > Planctomycetota > UBA1135 > UBA1135 > UBA2386 > JADZDL01. The sequence continues at coordinate 13,085 of JADZDL010000182.1, forward strand.
GCTGCCGACCTACCTGCGAACGTGTGCGTCGCGGCTGCGGCCCGGTGGTGTGCTCGGCCTGCAGGCGATCACGATCGCCGACCAGCACTACGACGAAGCGCTGCGCTATGTCGACTACATCAAGCGGCACGTGTTCCCCGGCAGTTTCATTCCGTCGGTCACCGCGATCGTCGATGCCGCGACGAAGCACACGGATCTGCGGCTCGTGCACATGCAGGACTTCGGGCAGCACTATGCGACAACGCTGCAACACTGGCGGCGGGCGCTATTGGCCGATTCGGGGCCGTTCTTGAGCAAACCCGGCGGCGAACAACTGGTGCGCGCGTGGGACTTCTACTTCTCGTACTGCGAAGCGGGTTTCCGCGAACGGCACATCGGCGTGTGCCACCTGCGCTTCGAACGGCCCGGTGTTCCCAGCGCCGCTGGCCCCAGTTAGGTCACGCGTGCAGGCATGCGCGCGCGGCCGCCGCGTCGCGCGCGATCTGTTCGCGCAGCGTTGCCACATCGGCAAACTTCTGTTCGGGCCGCAGGAACTGGCGGAACGTGACTTCGAGTTCGCGCCCGTAGAGATCACCTTCGAAGTTGAGCAGGTGCACTTCGAGCACCGCGCCGGCGGTCGCGGCGCCCGCGAACGTCGGCCGGTTGCCGAGGTTGGCGACGGCCGGGTAGACGATGCCGTCGAGGATCGCTTCGACCGCGTAGACGCCATGCGGCGGCATCACGGCGGCGTGCGGAACCACATTCGCGGTCGGGAAGCCGATCTGGCGGCCGCGCGCGTCGCCCTTCACGACGGTGCCGAGGGCGCCCGGATAACGGCCGAGGAAACGGTGTGCGGTGCCGAGGTCGCCGCGGGCGATCGCCGCGCGGATCGCCGTCGACGACACGGGTTGCCCATCGACGAGGAATGGCGTGCCGGCCTGCACTTCAAAACCCAGCTCCGCGCCGAGGTCGGCAAAACGCTGGGGCGTGCCTTCGCGGTCCTTGCCGAGCGCGGAGTCGTAGCCGAGCAGCAGTCCGCGCGCGCGCAGCGAACGCCCGAGGATACGCTCGGCAAACTCGCGCGCGGGCATGTTCTGCAGACGTGGTTCGAACGTGAGCAGCACGAGCCGCTGCACCCCGGCGCGGCGCAGCAGGCGCAGCCGGTGCGGCACACTGACCAGCAGCGGCGGCGCTTGCCCATGCAGCAGCTGGTCGGGGTGGTTGGCAAACGTGATCACCGTCGGCATGCAGCCGTGCGCCGACGACATCTCGAGCAGCTGGTGCAACAGCCGCTGGTGGCCGAGGTGCACGCCGTCGAAGACGCCGACCGCGACGACCGAGCGGCTCGGCGGGGTTTCCCCGTAGGTCGCGGCGAGGTCGAGCGCCAGCAGGGCGTCCAGGCCTTCGATCAGGCGCACGGGCGGCCGGGGGGGAGGTCTTTGGTGGGGGCGGTCATACGGGGCGGAACTGCTCTTCGAGCTCCAGCAGCTTCGTCTTCACCCGCAGTTTTTCGCCCGCAGTAAGGCGGTCGACGAACACCACCCCGTCGAGGTGGTCCAGTTCGTGCTGGATGATCCTGGCCAGCCAACCCTCGGCTTTCATGGCCTGTTCGGCCCCGGCCAGGTCCTGGTAGGTGATCGTGATGTCGATCCAGCGCTCCACCTCGGCCTGGATGCCCGGGAACGACAAGCAGCCTTCTTCCCCGAATTCGCGCCCCTTCTTGCGGGTGATCCGGGGGTTGAGCAGGGTCAATTCGCCGGAACGCTCCTTGGGATCGCCGCTAGGGTTCAGGACCAGCAGTTTCAGCTCGACTCCGACCTGGGGGGCGGCGAGGCCGACCCCACCCTCCTCGTACATGGCCTCCATCATCTGGGCGGACAGTTTCTGGAGATCGGCGTCGAACTGGGTGACGACTTTGCCGCCGCGGCGGAGGACGGGGTGGGGGTAGACGAGGACTTCCATGCGGTTGGGGTCGGGCGGCGGTTGCGGGCTCGGGCGGGGGAAGGTAGATTCTTCGCCCCTTTCGTCGGCGTCAAGCATCCCCCTTCTCGACCCGACAATCCTTCGATCCAAGCATGGACCTCAGCAAGCACCTCGAGAACGCAGCGGATGCCGTGAAGCGGCGCAATTTCCCGCTGGCGATCAAGATCTATGGGCAAGTGCTGCAGATCCAGCCGGATTACGGCGACGCCCGGGCCGGACTGCGCAAGGCGCTGTATGCCAAGGTCGCCCAGAAGCCGGCCTCGAAGCTGACGGCCATCGTGGTCGGCGGCGTGAGCCTGCTCACGGCTGAGATTGCTCGCCTCTGTGGTCGCCATGCGGCGGCGGCGCGCGCCTACGAACGTTATCTCGCGCTCGATCCGCTGGCCGAAGGAGCCAACCTCAAGCTCGGCAATGCACTGCAGCGCGCGGGCCTGCGCCGTTCGGCGCTGGCCGTGTTCAGTTGCTACGCCGAGGCGCAGCCGCGTTGTCTCGATGCCTGTCGCGCCGCCGGTGGCCTGTTCTACGAGCAGGGCAAGGTCAAGGAAGCGCTGGTGATGTACGAGCAGGCGCTCAAGATCGACCCGCGCGATCAGGAATCGCTGAAAGCGCGCAAGGACCTGGCGGCCGAAGGCGCGCTGCGCAGTTCCAACATCGAGAACGCGCAGAGTTCGCGCGAGCTCATCAAGGACAAGGAGCAGCAGCGTCAACTCGAGCGCCAGGAGCGTCTGCAGCTGTCGCCTGAGGAGATCGAGGCCGAACTCGAAGAGCTCGAGAACAAGCTCCAGTCGGCTCCGGACGACCAGAAGCTGCTGCGCCGCACTGCCAAGCTGCGCGAGATGGCCAAGGACCTGTCCGGCGCGCTCGACCTGCTCGAGCGGTTGCTGCAGCGCCAGCCGATGGACCTCGAGCTTCAGGAGCTCACGGGCGACCTGCGCATTCGTCTGCAGGAGCAGATGGTCGAGAAGGCGCAAAAGCGCGGCGACGAAGCCGCGACGGCCCGGGCGCGCAAGGCGCTGGCCGAACTGCGCGTGGCCGAGAGTCGCCGCCGCGTCGAGCGCAACCCTGCCGACTTCGGCGCGCGCTTCCAGCTCGGTTCGAGCCTGCTCGAATCCGGCGACACGGACAACGCGATCGCGGAGTTGCAGCAGGCCGTCAAGGACCCGCGCAAGAAGACCGAGGCGATGTTCTTGATGGGCCGCGCGTTCCTGCAGAAGAACCTGCCCGAGCTGGCTCTCGGCCAGTTCGACAAGGCGATGCAGGCGGCCGGCACCGGCGTGCTCGCCAAAGAGGCCCTTTACGAGATGGGCCAGATCGCCATGCAACTCGGCAAGCGCGAGGACGCGCTGCGCCATTTCACCCGCATTCTCGAGCAGGACATCGGCTTCCGCGATGTTGCCCAGAAGGTCGAGCAGATGAAGGCGTAAGCCGGCGTCTCTTCGATCGAGTTTCCGACAGACTTTCCTTTCGCTTTCACTTTCGACCGTATTCGAAGTCGGCCATGGGCCGACAACCAACCAACAGACAGAACGATGGCTCACAGCAAGCAAGCACTGAAGCGCGCCCGCCAGGGCGAACGCAACCGCGTCGCCAACAAGGCCAAGCTGACCCGTGTCAAGTCCGCGCTGAAGGCGCTCATGGCCGTGGTCGCGGCAGGCGACGCCACGAAGGCGAAGGCGATGTTGCCCGCGCTCTGCAAGACGATCGACAAGGCCGCGCAGACCCACGTGCTCCACAAGAACACGGCGGCGCGCAAGAAGAGCCTCGTCGCGCGCGCTGTCGGCTCGATGAAGTGAGCCGCGGTGCCGACGCTTAGCGTCGGCTTAGTTTTGCAGCAGCTGCAGGGCCGCTTGCGGCTGGGTGTTGGCCTGCGCCAGGATCGAGATCGCCGCTTGCTGTAGAATCGAGTTCCGCGTTAGTGCGGACGTTTCTACCGCCACGTCCACATCGCGGATTCGCGACTCGGCGGCGCTCAGGTTCTCACTCTGGATCTGCAGGTTGGCGATCGTCGTCGTGAGGCGATTCTGCGCGGCGCCAAACTGGCCACGCACGCGGCTGACCTGATTGATCGCGTCGTCGAGCGAATCGACCGCAATCGTCGGTGAACCGGTAGAGCCGATGTCGAGCGAGGACAGGCCGAGCGTCGAGGCCAGCGTGTCCGACGTGCTCAACTGGATCGTATCGATGCCAGTCGTCGTGCCGGTGCCAACCTGGAACGTGATCGTCGAGCCCGTGCCGTCGAGCAGGTGCACGCCGTTGAACGTGGTCGACTGCGCGATGCGGTCGATCTCGTTGATGAGGTCGGAGAACTCCTGGTGCAGCGTCGTGCGGTCCGCGGCGCTGACCGTGCCGTTGCTCGCTTGGATCGCCAGTTCGCGCATGCGGATCAGGATCGAGCTCACCTCGTTGAGAGCACCTTCACCCGTCTGCGTGAGCGAGATGCCGTCCTGGGCGTTGCGGATCGCCTGGTTGGTCGATCGCACCTGGGCCCGAAAGCGCTCCGAGATCGCGAGTCCGGCGGCATCGTCCGATGCGGTCGAGATTCGCAAACCCGTGGACAGGCGACGTTAGTTCGCCTGCAGTCGTTCCGTCGTCGTGGACAACGAACGCTGCGCGTTCAGGGATGCGATGTTGGAATTGACCCGTAGGCCCATCTGTGCTCCTCGATTCCTTGCGTGTCTCGACGCCGGAACAGAGTCCGCCGCCGTGTTGCGAACCTCATCGGCAGGCGCTTGAGTCTTTCTTCAGGAAATCTCGGAAGTGGACACCGGTTTCCGTGGGGTCCGGTGCCATGGGAGCTGCGGCAGCCCCTTTGTCCGTGGGGGCTTAGGGGAAAATCCCTAGCCTGCTGTTCTTCTGCGCAAACCGCGGTTTCGAAGCGGGATTCGCATCACTTCGCCGCCGGCACGAGGCGCGTGTAGCGGAAGTAAGCTTCGAGGGTGAGGGCCAGGATTGCGGTGCTGTAGACGCGGCCGCCGTCTTCGCCCCAGGCGTCGATCGGGTCCCACGAGCCGTTGGCGTTGCCATCGGTGCGCTGGGTCTTCAGCACGGCCGGGGTCAGGGCCTTCGACCACTCGCGCCAGGCGTTGCCACCGATCTGGAACAGGGCGTAGCTGCCGTAGTACCAGTAGTAGTGGTCGATGGTACCCGCTTTGGTGTCCCAGTTCGGGCGTTGGGCAACCAGTCGGTCGGCGGCCGCGCGCATGCAGTCCTTTTCCTTCGGGTCCTGGCCGAGGCAGAACCGGGCGAACAGGCCCGCGGCGGTGAGCGCTTCGGTGCGTTCGGCCGGGAACCGGGTCTCCTGGTCGCCGACCTTGCGCGCGCTCGGCTGGCCCGCGCGGCTGTAACCGCAGCGGCCGTCCGGGGTGGTGCACGAATCGAGGAAGGTCGTCGCCATCGCCAGCGCGTTGCTGTCGACGGTGAGGCCCCAGTGGCGGCCGCTGGTCAGCGCCATGATGCACCAGCAGGTGACCGAAGTGTCGTTGTCGCCGTCGCGCGGCTGGTAGCGCCAGGCACCGTAGGGGTTGCGGTGTGCCTGCAGGTAGTCGATGCCGCGTTGCGCCACGGGGGCGAGCAGCGAGTACTGCGAGAGGCCGTAGGCTTCGCTCATCGCATAGGCGGCGATGGCGTGGTCGTAGATGAAGTCGCTACTCGCGGCGGGACCGAAGCGGCCGTTCGGATCCTGCTGCTCACGCAGCCACCGCACGGCGCCGCGCACCGTGTCGCGATAACGACCCTGCCGCATGGTGTGGCCGTCGCCGAGGAAGGCCATCAAGGCAAGGGCGGTCACGCCCACGTCGTGCACAGGGTTGCCCGCGCCGTCGCAAGGTTCGCCACTGGCGTCGTGCTTCATGAACTGGTCGCAGTCCCAGCGACCGTCCTGGTCCTGGTGCCTGGCGAGCCAGTCGAGCGCGCGGTCCAGGGTCGGGTTGATCGGGTTGCCAACGGGGCCGCGGTGGCCGCGCCCGCCTTCGCCCTTTAGGCCCTTGCCGGTGCAGCCGCTGCCGATGCCCACGGCGGTGCTCCACTGGTTGCTCGTGAACGCGGACAGGGTCGGGCTGTCGTCGCCGGTGACTTCGCCGGCGTCCTTGGTGTCCGTCGGATCCTCGGTCGGAATCTCGGTCGGCACGTTTTCGACGATCTGCGGCTCGGTCGGTTCGACCTTTGGCTGCTCGATCGGCTGCTCGGTGGGGGGCTCGATGGGTTCTGCCGCGGGCGTGACCATCGCGTGGTTCTCGACCCCGCGGGCTTCCTGTGGCGGCAGGAGCAGCCAGACCACGAGCAGCACGACGGCGTGCACGACGAGCGACAATGCGAGCCACGGCGCATGGCGAAGCTGCTCGGCCATCATGTCGTGAAAGGACGCATCCTGGGTACGGACCGGTAGCGCGGACTCTTTCATGGGAGACTCCTTCCTTTGGTGGCGCAGGAGGGATTGCTGCGCCTGGTTGTCTCAGGAACGCACCAATTCGTGCAGAGGATCAGTCAGGCGACAGAATCTCTGCAGCGGCGCGAGGCCTTGGCAGTGGCGCAACCGCGCCCCGAAACGCAACACGGTCCGCGTCACCTGGGTGACGCGGACCGTGTTGTCTGCTCGATCTAGCTTGTCTGCCCGATTACCGGGCGCTGCGATCAGCGAACGAGCTTGCTGTAGCGGAAGTAGGCTTCGAGCGTCAGCGTGAGGATCGCGGTCGAGTAGACGCGACCACCATCTTCACCCCACGCACCGATCGGGTCCCAAGAGCCGTAGAGGTTCTTCTTGGCCTTGTCCATGTGCTGCGGCTTCACGACGGCGTCGTTGAGCCTCTTCTGCCATTCGGTCCAGTGGCGACCACCCATCTGGAACATCGCGTAGGTCGCGTAGTACCAGTAGTAGTGATCGATGGTGCCGGCCTTGACGTCCCAGATCGGGGGCTTGCTGAGGATGAGGTTGGCCGACGCGGTCATGATCGGCTTTTCCTTCGGGTCCTGACCCATGAAGAAGCGGCAGAACAGGCCGACAGCGGTCATCGCTTCGCCCTTCTCGACCGGGAACTTGGTCTGGTGCTCGCCCGGCTTGCGCGAGCTGGGTTCGCCAGCCTTGCTATAGCCGACCTTGCCAGTCGCGTCCGTGACCTGGTCGAGCCAGGTCGCGCACAGTCCGAGCGCGCTCTTGTTGATCTCGAGGCCGAAGAACTCGCCCGACTCGTACGCCATGATGCACCAGCCGGTGACCGACGTATCGTTGTCGTTGTCGCGGGGCTGGTAGCGCCACACCGAGTACGGGTTGCGGTGCGATTCGAGGTAGTTGATGCCCTTCTGGGCGACGGGCTTCAGCAGCGTGTACTTCGACAGGCCGAACGCTTCGCACATCGCGTACGCCGCGATTGCGTGGTTGTAGATGAAGTCGTGCGAGGCGTTGGTGCCGAACAGGCCGTTCTCCTGTTGCTGCGACTTCAGCCAGGTCACGCCGTCCTTGATGTTCTGCTTGTAGGGTCCACCGCGCAGCGTGCTGCCGTCGCCGAGGAAGGCGAGCAGCGCGAGGCCGGTGACGCCGACGTCGTGCACGGCATTGCCGGGGCCATCGCAGGGCTCACCCTCGGTGTCGTGCTTGCTGAAGCCGTCGCAGTCCCACTTGCCGTCTTCGTCCTGGTGGTTCTTGAGCCACTGCAGACCGGCATCGATGTTGGCCGCGTAGGGCTTGCCGCCCTTACCGCCCCTGCCACCACCGCCACGACCGCCGTAACGACCACCGGCACCGCCGCCGAGACCGACGGCGCTGTTCCACTGGTTGCTGTCGAAGGCGGATTCCTTCGACGTGCTGTCGCTGACCGTGTTGTCGAACGCCTCGGCCTGGGTCTCGCTGACCTGGGTCTCGGTGACGACGACGTCTTCCTTGGTCTCCTCAGGCTTGGTCTCCGGCGGCGGCGGGGGAGGCGGCTCCTCGACCTGCTGCTGCTGGGTGTCCTGCATCTCCAGCTTGTTCTCGATCTTCTTCTTCTCCTCGACGGGGTAGAGCACCCACAGAACGAGGATCACGACCGCGTGGATCGCGGCGGAGAGGATCAGCCCGGGCGCCTGGCGGAGTCGCTCCGCCATCATGTCCTGGAAGCTCACTTCGGTCTCCCAGACCGGAAGTGCGTTGGACTGGACTTTGATCTTGCTCGGGTCGAGATGGGCCATGGGCGGCTACTTTGGGCTCGGGCACCGAAACGAACGAACGGATCTCGTGGTCGCCCCGGCGGCGAAGTCAGCGAGATCCGATCGGATGCCGCCGCATGCAACGGGGGCACGATCGTCTAGGTTCAGGGAGAGGGGCGCAAAAGTAGAGCGAAGCCGACTCCCGGTGGCAACCGGCAAACTGCGGTTGGTCCGGCGGTTCGGGCCCCGGCCATGGGGACGGGCGGTCGGCGGGCCTTGTCAGGGTGGCTCTAGGGTCGCCTTGGGGCCTCTTCGGGGCCCTCCCAGGCCCCCTTCCCGGCCCTCAAACCTACCTAAGGTCTTTCTGCTTCCAGTATTCCGTCCGTTGCATGGCGCGCTCGAGAGCTTGCCGCCGCAACTCGTTGACAACGCCCTTGTAGCAGATCTCGCGCAGCGCGTTCTGCACGTCCGGGTCTTCAAACTTGCCGTTCCGGGCCGGGTCGTAGGCGACGATCTTGGCGATTCGCAGGCTGCCGCCGAGCACGAACGGGTCGGAGACGCGGTGCAGCGGACCGGCCAGCGCGAAATCGGCGATCTCGGCGGTCAGGCTGGCGCGCGCTTCTTCGCTGATGCCGCCGATCTCGCGCTGGGTGGCGCGCACGTCGGGCAGGCGCTTCAGCAGCTCGCGCCCGTCGATATCCTCCTGTCGCCAGAGCGCCACGGCTGCCTCGGCCCCGTCCTTGACCTCGGGGCTGGTCCCCGAGCCTTCGAAGGTGATGAGGATCACGCCGGCGTGGGGGCCGTGCACAAACGACGCGAGCTCTCTTTGGTAGGTCTCGCGCAGCATGCGCGGCGTGAGGAACAGGTTGCCCTGCTTCTGCAACCGCATGCCGATCGCAAACTCCTCGGCGAACTGCTGCATCTTCTCCACCCGGCGTTCGCGCACGTAGGACTGCCAGGTGCGGCCGGTGCGCTCGAGTTCCTTGCTGAACTCCTGCCAGGTGCCGAGGTCGCGCAGCTGCTCTTCCTCATCGCGCTTCATCTCGTCTTCAAACAGGGCGTCGATCTGTTCGGGCGTCGCAAAGCCGAAGGTCTTCGCCGCCTGCGCCATGGCGTGGTTCTCGATGCGCTGGTCGAGATAGGCGTTGTAGACCGCGCCTTGTTCGGCGGGCAGCAGGTCGCGCTCGAGCGTCGCCTACCGCGTACGGATCGTGCCGGCACCGAGCGTCTTGATCTCACTGCGCAGGATCGAAGCGTCGTTCACCGTGGCCCAGATCCGGTCGACGAGCAGCGCCTGCGAAGGCGGCTTCTTGGCGGGCGCCTGCGCCGCCGGCGCTACCGGAGCCTGGGCTGGCGGCGGATCCTGGGCCAGAAGCGTGGTTCCAAGCAGCACGAGGGCGGCGATGCGGTGCATGAAGTGCCCATGATGCGGCAGTTGCAGGGGCAGGGCAAGGCGTCGTTGCATTCGGGCCGGGTGGCACGTCTGCTGTGCCGGCCATGTCTTCCCGCTCGGGCACCTGTATCGTCGTCGGCGCATCCTCCGGAATCGGCCTCGCGATTGCGCGCCGCCTTGCCATCGCCGGCCGCAAGGTGGCGCTGCTGGCCCGCCGCGACAAGGAGTTGCGCGCGATGGTGACGACCATCAACGATGCGCTCGGTCGCGAAGCGGCGTTTGGCTACGTGCACGATGCGGCGGACCTCGAGGCCGCCGAGTCGTTGTTTGCGCGCATCGAACAGGAACACGGCCTCGTCGACGAACTGCACTACGTGGCGGGCGTGATGCCGGACGTGGCGCTCGATGAGTTCGACCTCGGCAAGGACCGCCAGCAGGTGCAGGTGAACATGCTCGGCTGCATCGCCTGGGGCAACGCGGCGGCGCGGCGCTTTCTCGCGCGCAAGTCCGGCTGCATCGTCGGCATCAGCTCGGTGGCCCAGGATCGTGGCCGCATCGGCCGCCCGGTCTACAACGCGAGCAAAGCCGGCATGGATACCTACCTCGAAGCGCTGCGCAATCGGCTGTGGCGGCACGGCGTGCGCGTGACCACGATCCGGCCCGGCTTCGTCGAGACGCCGATGACGGCCGGTTTGAAGCTCAAAGGCGCCATTTCCGCCGACAAGGCCGCCGAGCTGGTCTTGCGCGCGCGCGACAAGCAGAAGTCGATCGTCTACGTGCCCGGCAAATGGCGGCTCATCATGTTCGTGATCCGCAGCATCCCGTCGTTCGTGTTCCGCAAGTTGTCGCTCTGACGGCACCCAGGGCTTGCTTCAGCGATTTGGCTCACTTCAGCGATTGCTAGGGGTCACGGTGGATGACGGGCTGACCAGCGGATTGAAGTACGAATCCTTGGGTTCGACCGACGTCTGTTCCTGCATCACGATGCGCAGCGACCCAGGTTGCGTGGGGGAGATTTCGACGGTGCCGCGCGCGGTTTCCCGGCCCGGCGCCTGCACCGTGTAGTTGTGGGATCCGGCGGACAGGCCGATCAGCGCAAAGCGCCCGAATTGGTCGGTTCGCGCGCTGGTCAGGGCGTCTACCGTGACGAGGGCTTCGCGAATCGGTGC
>JADZDL010000183.1 GCA_020851075.1 Planctomycetota bacterium
ATTATTTGCCTGGATATATGTGCATCACACCACTAGCTTCCACATCAACCAGCCATTCGGTTGCGTAGCCGGAGGCTGATATCGCCAAGCACGTCAAATCCTTGTTGTCACAAGGAGCGCAAGCGTTCCACCCTTCCGAAGCGGGCATCGATGCGTCCAGGGCCTCATAGGAGCGCGCATTTGCGTTGACCCAAGTGGCGGTAATGGAGACCGCTGCGTGCGTCGCGCTGTCAGTGGCCCTCACCCAGATGCGCCCATCGGGGGCCCAAGCGATTGGCACCGAACTCCGATGCACTACTTCATCGCCAGACTCGGCCTCCAGAGGGTGCACGTGCCCCTCTACTACGATGGCCTTGGGCCGCACGCTCGGTGGCGGCGCATCGGCTCCCAACGCACGAATGCCGAAGACTGCGGCAGCCAACAACAGCGCGGCGACCGCAACACGCCATACGAGGTCCCCTCTGCCTTTCATGCTTGTATGCCTCCAGCCTCGGACGTTGAGCCACCCACTTCGCCCCTACTTCGCCCCAGTCACGAGCGCAATCGCCCGCACCTGCGTACTCCCCTGCGCCTCGAACCGCACATCGAACACCTCGAGGTCCGGCGGCAACGTCAGCAACGCACCGCCGGCTTTCACGATGCTCGTGACCACGACGCGGTGCACACCATTGATCGTGACGACAAGATTGTCCGTCGGCAGCCCTGCCCCGCGCAGGTAGATGCCCGCGCCCTTGGTTGGCTCGGCGAGGCGGATCGACACGACCTCGCCCCCCTTCCACGCGTAACCCTTGTTGACCGTGAGAGCGCCAGCGAACATCGGCGCGAGCGTGGGCGCGATCTTGCCGCGGAAGAACTCGGTTCCCGACATCGCCGCGGTGGCAAGCTGTGGTTCGCGCGCTTTTGCCTCGGCGGCGTCGAAGGTCTCGACCTTCAGTTCGACGGGCGCAGCCGACTGCAGGCGCATGCCGAGCGCTACGACCGCATCCACCTGCGGGCGCACGGCGTCACCGAGCGCCGCCAACGTGTGGCCGGCGCGACTGGCGACGGCCCCGCGCGCGATGCCAAACGCGATTGCTTCGCCACCTGCGGGCTGGAACGTGAGCACGCCGGTGCGCGTGTCGACCTTCGCCTCGAACGCCACCTCGCGGAACGGCATCGTGCGCAGTTCGATCGCTTTCCCCTTGGCCGTGAGGTTTGGCGCATCGACTTCGATCTGCAGCAGCACGGTCGCCATCGCGGCCGGCGCATCGGTCGTGATGACGGCGCCGTGCGGAGACTGGAGGGGAGCTAGCAATGGCAGCAGCTGCTCGTGGCGGGCCGCGGCGGCCTTGCGCTGTTGTTCTTCGACTTGTTGCTGCTGGGCTTCGGCGGCCAGACGCTGCTGTTCGGCCCGTTCCGCATCCGCCTTCGCTTTGGCCTCCTGTTGCTCCCGCAGCGCGGCCTGCGCCGCATCCTGCTTCTCCTTCGCTCGCGCGGCCGCGGCTTCGGCATCCTTCTGCTGACGCTCCTGGATCTTGCTCGCCAACGCCTGATCTTCCTTGGAACCCTCCACGACGCAGGGTTGCAGACGTGACAACGGCTGGAAGTACGAACCGCGACCGGCACCCGACACCGAGAGACCGTTCTCGATCACCTGATAGCCCATCGTGATCTTGCCGCCGTTGTCGGCACCGGCTTTGGCCCAGAGACCCTTGTAGGGACCATCACCGTCCGTGTCGGCCATGGCACTGACCTGCCACGCCGAGTTCACCTTGAGCGCGTGTGCACGCCCGGAGAAGGCAATCTCGTCGCCCTTGGCGGCGACCACGCGCACGACCTTGGTGCCATCCACTTGCACGAGTACGAAGCCGATCGGCTCGAGAAAGCGCAGCGTCGCCGTCCACTGGCTCGACATGGCTTCCACACCATTGCCGGCAGCGCCGAGCGCCTCCGTCTCCCAACCAGCGACCTTGATTGCCGTGACTTCTGCGGCCGCCGCCTCCCGCTCCGCGTCAAACATGTCCCCGCGCACGGATCGCACGGCCTTCTCGATTTCCTGGGTAGTGAGATTGGCAGGAATCCCGCCGCAACTCGCGAGACACAAGGCAACGAAAGCGGACGCAGAGAGAAGGGTGGCGCGAGGGATCATTCCATTCACCGAACTGTGGCATTCCAACTGGGGCATTCCAACTGGGGCATTCCAAGGGCGAGCGGCGCAGACGACGCCATGCTCGCAGGTCCGTGGCGGGGCCACCAGGGGCCCCATCCAATTGCAGAAGGCCTCAGGCCAAGACGCCCTTCACGACGTGCGCAGGTTCGACTCCCGTGAGCCGCGTATCCAAACCACGAAAGCGATACGTGAAACGCGCGTGATCGATGCCGAGGCAATGCAGGATCGTGGCATGCAGATCGCGCAGGTGCACCGGATCACTCGCGACGTTGTAGGCAAAGTCATCGGACGTGCCGTACTCGCAACCGCTGCGAATGCCGCCGCCGGCCAGCGCCACCGTAAAGCAGCGCCCGTGATGATCGCGACCGGCGCCCGGCGCATCCAACTCGCCCTGGCTGTAGACCGTGCGACCAAACTCCGTCGCCACGATCACGAGCGTGTCGTCGAGCATGCCACGTTCGCGCAGATCGCGGATCACCGCGGCCGTCGGCTGATCGATATCGCGGCACTGGTTTGGCAATTGGCGTTTGATCGCAATGTGCTGATCCCAGCCGCGGTGGAACAACTGTACGAAGCGCACGCCACGCTCAAGCAATCGGCGGCCAAGCAGGCAGTTGGCTGCATAACTGCCCGGACGATGCACATCGGGGCCGTAACGCAGAAGCGCCGCGGGCGACTCCCCGTGCAGATCGAGCAGTTCGGGCACCGAAGCCTGCATGCGGAACGCCATCTCGGCCGCCTGAATGCGCGCCAGGGCCTCCGGATCGCCCGATTGCTGCATGCCCAGCGCATTGAGCTCCTCGAGGTCGTCGAGCATCGCGCGACGGTGGGGTCGATCGATGCCGTTCGGATTCGCCAGATGCAGCACGGGATTGGCCCCGGGCCGCAGTGCCACACCTTGGTGGGACGAGGGCAGAAACCCGCTGCCCCACAACCGCGAAAAGATCGGCTGCCCAGGGTTCTTGCCCGAGCCTTGCGACACCAGGGCGAGGAACGCGGGCAGGTTCTGGTTCTCGCTGCCAAGGCCGTACGTGACCCACGAACCGATGCTCGCGTAACCCGGCAACTGATTGCCGGTGGCAAGGAACGTGATCGCCGGGTCGTGGTTGATCGCCTCCGTGTTCATCGACTTGATGAGGCAGAGTTCGTCGGCCACACCTTGCAGGTGCGGCAGCAGATCGCTGATCCACAATCCACTCTTGCCGCAGACGCGCCCACCGCTGATCGGCGGCACCACGGAGAACTTGCTCTGCCCCGAGGTCATGCCCGTGAGGCGCTGCGTGCCGCGCACCGACGGCGGCAGTTCCTGGCCCGCATACTGCTGCAGCGTGGCTTTTTGATCGAACAGGTCGATGTGTGACATGCCACCCGATTGAAACAGGCACAACACACGCTTCGCCCGCGGCGCGAAGTGGGGCAAACCCGGCAAGCCGAGTGGTCCACTGGTTGGGGTCGTAGCGCGATTGGTGACCGCGGCGATTGGCGTCGCGCAGGCCGGCAGCAACGACGCGAGCGCAA
>JADZDL010000184.1 GCA_020851075.1 Planctomycetota bacterium
ACCACCAGCGTGTAGTAGCCGACGAACGCGAGCCAGGTGCCCACCGCGGCGAGCGCAGCGAAGTGCTGGCCAAACAACGCCCGCAGCGCAGTGCGCTGGCACACCGCTCGGGCGCCCCAGACGAGCGCGAGCGGCAACCACAGCCAGAGGCCGTGCTCGAAGACAAAGCAGAACAGGTAGCGCAGACCGCTCTGCGGCCACGCCGTGAGCACCTTCGCGTAGTAGGTGTTTGGCAACCATTCGCCGTAGGTTGCGCGTCGCCACAGCAGGTGCGACATCGGCAGCACGAACGGCAGGGCACCGAGCGCGGCCGCGCGCCAGTTCGCAGTGCGCGAGGTCCCCGTGCGCAGAAGCAGTGCGTGCAGCCCGATCGCGATCGTCGCCAGCACCAGCAGCGCCCCGTCAGGCCTCGTCAACATCGCCAGGGATGAGAAGCTACTGAGCACGACAAAGTCGCGCGCCCGATAGGTGGCTCGCGGCGCCGTGGCCGCCAACGTCCACGCCACCGCCCACAGCCCGAACATCGCGGTCTCAAGGCCCGAGGTTGCCCACGTCACGAACGTATGGTTGCCGGCGATGGCGAGCAGCACCACCAAAACGAACAACCCACGCCATGGTTCGCAACGTTCGGGCAAGTGCACGCGGGCAAGCCGCCGCGCGACGAGCAGCAGGGACAACGCCGCGCACGAGACCGCCAGCACATTGGCACTCTGCGGCGGCGCAATGCCGGTGAGCCCCCACACGGCGTACAACAGGAACACCCACAGGAAGCTCGTGTAACCTTCGACGGGCAGGAACGGCGCGCGGTTCCAGACGAAGCCGTGGCCGTCGTGCGCGTTGCCGATGTAACGAAACGCGATGAACGCGTCGTCGCAGAGAAACCACGTCGCGCGCACCCCCACCAGCAGCAATACGAGTGCGGCGACAAACGATAGATACCACGGCCACGGCCGCGTCATTTGCGCACCAGCTCGCGATACCGCTGTTCGACGGCACGCACTTCGTCATCGGTCAACGGCACGATGTCGGGCAGGACGCGCCGCGGACCACCAACATCGGTGACATTGGGGCGGAACGCTTCGATGTAGCCCGCCGGTGGCGCGCGTTCGTGCGCCATGTGCCGCGGCGGCAGGATCGCGGCAATGGCCTCCGCCAGCTCGTCGTTGGTGAGCGCACCATCGTCGCTGCGATCGCCGAGCGACAGCAGCAACTCGACCCAGACCGCGACCTGCAGAGCCGGCCCGATCGAGTTCAGGAAGCCGCGCTCGGCCACCGCCGCGAGTTCCTTGCCATCGAGCCGTTGGTCGTGATCGGCGTCAAACAGCGGGAACGCCGCGCGCATCGCCGCGAAGTCGAAAGTCGACACCGGCACCGGCTGCTTGTTGCGCGCGATCACCCAATCGTTGAGCCCATGCCCATCGAGGATCGCCACGTCGCTGAGCGCCCAACTGATCACGCCCACGGCGTCGGCGCGGTAGATGAGGCGCTGGCCCGGCTGGCTGCCCGCAATCTGCCCTGGCCCACGATTCGGCAATTCGGCGCGCGCCGCTCCACAAAAGAACGCATGCACGGGCCGGCGGAAGGCCACCGAGTGCAGATGCAGCCACGCCGAGCAGCGGTCGTATTCGGCCAGCAACGGCCGCATGGCGGCAGGCACCTGGTCGACGGCGCGCACGAATCCATCCGCCTCACGGCCAACGAGCGCCCGTTCGATCACCCACCCCGGCACCGCGGCCACCACGGCCAAAGCGCCGAGGCCCGCGAGCAACAGGCCGCGCGGCATCCGCAGCTGGGCCCCCATGGCGAACGCACCGAGGAACATCAACGGCACCGTGTGCACAAACACGCGGTACGCAAAGTGATCGCCGCCGACGACCAGCGTGTAGTAGCCGAGGTGCGCGAGAATTGTGCCTGTGGCGGCCGTGGCGGCGAATCGTTCCCCCAGGAGCGAACGCAGCGATGCAGGCCGCAGCGCAACGAGGACGAGCCACAGCAGCGCAAACGGCAACCACAGCCAGACGCCGTGTTCGACCGCAAAGCAGTAGAGGTAGCGCAGACCACTCTCAGGCCACGCCGTGGTGACTTTCGCGTAGTAGGTGTTTGGCAGCCATTCCCCGTAGTACCAGCGTCGCCAGCAAACGTGCGCAATCGGCACGAGGACTGGCGAAGCCGCAAGCACAGAGCGTCCGAGCGACAAAGTGCCGCACCACCAGGCGTGCACCACCATCGCGAGCGTCGCCGCGACGAGCAGGTCACCATCGGGGCGCGTCAGGTGCGCGAGGGCCGCCCACAGGCCAAGCAGCAGCAGATCCCGCAGGCTGGCCCCACCGCGGGCATCAAAGGCGCGCAGCACCCAGAGCAGGATCAACAGCGCAAACAACGAGGTCTCCATGCCGCTGCTGAGCCAGGTCGCAAACGAGTGGTTGCCCGCGATGCCGAGCAGCACCGCACCAGCCAGCCAGGGCCGCCACGCCTGCGCCCGTTCGGGCAGTTCGATGCGCGACAACCGCCGCGCCACCAGCCACAGAATGAGGATCCCGGACGCAAACGTGATCGGAATCGCGGTCTGCGGCGGTTGCAGGCCGGTAACGACCCACAACGCCCACAGCAGCCAGACCCACAGGAAGCTCGTGTAACCCTCCACCGGCGCGAACGGCGCGGCATTCCAGACGAAGCCGTGGCCATCGTAGGCATTGCCGCAGAAGCGGTAGTTGATGAACGCGTCGTCGCAGAAGAACCACAACGCGTGCCCGCCCAGCACGGCCAGGCCGACCGCGAGCACGAACGGCAGCAAACGGCCCAAGCTGGGCGTGGTAGGGGCCTGAGGCATGGAGAAGGCCCATGATGCAGGGCCTGACGCGCGGATCAAGCGGCCCACGCCGCTAGTCGGGCCCCGGCGCGTTTCGTTTGCAGAAGATTTTTTCCGGCGAACCAACGCGCCCGCGGGAAATCGTAGTGCAGCAGCCGCGATGCCACCGGTAACTCCCAGCAACCGCGAAACCGGCGTCTCAAAACGAGGTATCCTAGTGCACGCTGCCGCGGCGGAAGTGCAGTCCGAGGGCTCCGCGAGCCGATTCTGCCTTCGCGTCGTTGTCAGTGTTCTTTGGTCCGAGGGTTACGCCGTGGTCAGGTTCCAGCTTGGCATTCTGTCGTGCCTGCTGGCCGGTTGCGTTACGCAACCGACCGCGCCTGATCCCAGGCTCGCGCAAGGGCTGGCGAAGGCCGCCGAAGCCAGGACCCCGGCGGGCATGATGCTGCGCATCGGCGTCGAGTACCTGCCGCCGGAGACCAACCAGGACGTCGAAGAGCCGATCGCCGACGTGAGCTACACGTTTGACGAGGCGCCACCGCCGCAGAAGCAAGAACCCGAGCGCAGCCGGACCAACCTGCGCCGCCGCGCCGAAGACCCACCACACCCGTGGGCGATGACCATCTCGGACCTGAACGCCATCGACGATCCGGTCGCTCGCGAAGCGCTGCACTTCGTCGACGATCTCATGCGCGAGGACCAGCGCCGCGTTCGCCGCGAAGTGCGCCTGCCGTTCTTCGAATGGCAACCAACCGACCTCGAAGGTGGCCCCAAACTCTGGAGCGAGCAGCGGACCATCGAATCGCAGGAGGAGTGGATCCACGAGCATGGGCCGGGGCTTCTGCAGAAGCCGCTGCGGCAGATGCTGCGGCGGCTGCCGATCGCCCGCGAAGTGGAGGTCGGGTTGCAGGACTTCCGCTCCGACCACGTGCCGTTCTCCGAACCCTACCGGCTGGCCCACGGCGACCAGCGCCGCCTCGGCCGCATGTCCGTGCGGCTGCGCACCGGCGACCTCAGTGATCCGGTCGAAATCGCCTATATGAAGTCGGGCGTGCGCATCAGCACGAGCCAGACCGCCGGCAAACTCTCGATCGACTGGCCCTTCGCCGAACGTTGGGAGTTGCAACTGCGGACCCGCACCGACTACGACACCCACGAGCACCACGTGCGGGCGGACCTCGTGTTCTGGCCGAACCCATCGACCAGCATCCACCTGTCGGCCGGCAACGACCTCGACTTCCTGTCGACGTCGTCGATCTACTCGCTGTTTGAATCGCCGATGGACGGCTCCCCAGGCCTCCTCCTCTATGCCGTGCACACGTTCTAACGAACGCCATCGACCCGCGGGCCCCCTGCAAACCCGCCTGCTCCCCCTGCTGCTGGCAGGTGCCTGCGCCTACGCGCCAGCCCCCCAGTACCCGCGGCGAGCCCTGCCGCCCACCTTCTCCGCCGCCACCGGGCCGCGCACGCTGCCAGCCCCCGAACTGCTCTCGACCGAGGACCTCGGTTTCTGCCGCCAACGCGGCACGCTGCAGAGCCGCGATGAGGCCTCTGGCGGCGAGACGGTCGAGTTTGAGCTGTGGCGCACGCCCGACGAACGAACCGGCCCGCGCCCCCTCGTGCTGCTGGTGCCCATTCTCGCCGGCGGCGCCGACCTCATGCAGAACGTCGCCCTCCGCCTGCAGGCGCGCGGTTTCGACGTGGCGTTCTGCGAACGCGCCGGCTCCGCCCTGAAACCGCCACAGCGCGGCCCCGAACTCGAAGAACTGTTCCGCCGCACGGTGCTGCACCAGCGCCTGCTGCTCGCCTGGTTGCGCACGCTGGATCCCGCCCCGCACGGCACGTTCGTGCTCGGCATGTCCCTCGGCGGCATGGTCGCCACGGCGGTCGCAGCGCTCGAACCAGACCTCGAAGGCATCGCCATCTGCCTGTCGGGCGGCGACCTCCCGACCCTCGTGCCAGACAGTCAGGAAGCGCGCGTGCAAGCCTGGGTCCGGTGGCGCCGGGAGACCGACGGCATCGGCACCGACCACCTGCAGTGGGAACTGCGCCGCGAACTCGACCTCGAACCCGTGCGCATGGCCGCCTCGGTCGACACGAAAAAGGTCCTTTTCGTCTCCGCGTTCTACGACGCGGTGATTCCGCGGCGCAACCAGGACCTGCTCTGGGAGGCGCTGGGCCGCCCGGCCCGGCTGACCGTGCCCCTCGGCCACTACACGGCCGCCCTTGCCATCGATCCCATCCTGTCGGCCGCCGCGGACCACTTCACGAGCCGGATTCCCCACCCGGCGAGCCCCGGCCGCTGACCTGCTCCCCCCGGGGAGAATTGATCGAAACGAACCGGGAGGAGTTCCAGGCCTTGCGCGTCCCGGCCCCCCCCGGTTCTATGCTTGCCCCAGCCAGTCCTCCTTCTCCAGCTTCCCCCCGCGCCTTCCGCGCTCCGATCATGGACGTCCGCCTCGTTTTGGCTTCTCTGCTCTTCCTCAGCGTCACCGCTACGGCCCAAGGTGGCGACCCGGCCCCCGCTGGTCAGGCACCGGCGACGACCCAGGACCCCGACAAGCCAGTTCCCCAGCCGGCGGACATCCTCGGCGAACTGACGCGCGAGAAGGAACGGCTGCAGCAGGAGATCGACTACGCGAAGACCCGCGCCAAGGGCGCCAAGACGATGCTCGCCGAGAAGCTCGGCCGCCGCGGCCAGTCGTTCCACTCGATCGACGCCGGCACCAACATCGTCGCCCCGACCGCCCCGGTGATGCGCAAGGCGCGCCTGCTCACGCAGCAAGAACTCGACAACCAACCCGACGACCTGCTGATGATCGTGAACGGCCAGGCCGTCCGCCGCGGCGCGTTCGACGAGCTCATGAGCTACCTGAGCACCTCGCCGTCCTCGGGTGACGATTCGCAGCGCGCCCAGCGCGTCCTGTTTGAACTGATCCGCACGCAGGCCGTGGTCGCCGCGTTCCCCGAGAACGGCGCCGATGGTCAGGTCGGTGACGTGCTCGGCCAGATCGAGTCCGGCAAGCCGATCCAGGACTTCGCGAAGTCGGTCGGCACGGTGCAAGGCGCGCAGGAAGACGGCAGCGTCGAGATCACGCGCAACACGTTCCTCGGCGTCAAGATCGAGCAAGTGGCCTTCACGCTCGAAGACGGCAAGCGTTCGCGCCCGTTCCGCACGCCCGGCGGCATCGTGATCCTGCAGAAGGACAGCATGGAGAAGGGCGCCTCGCCCGAACTCGACAAGGTCAAGGCGCACATCGTCCAGGTGCCGTGGCAAGCCGATCCGGTCTCGCTGCAGAAGGCCCAGGCGGCCGCCGCGACGGGCCAGGTCGAAGTGCTGGTGCGCGAGCAGGCCGTGCTCGACGCGCTGCCCGGCCTCTACAAGCCGACGCCCGTGGCCCCGATGCAGGACAGCGCGGGCCAGGAGCTCGTCATGATGCAGCGCACGCTGGCCAAGATCGAAGAGACGATCGCCCAGACGCAGGATGCCGCATCGCCCGACTCGAAGAGCCAGCTCGAGCAGCTGATCCGCCAGCGCGACCAGCTCAAGGCCGCCATCGCCGAGATGAGCGCCAAGGAGAAGGAAGGCGACGCCGTGCAGCCAAAGCCGGTACCCGCCCCGCAGAAGCCGATTCCGCAGAAGCCGGGCCAGGACGCGCCGGTGAAGAAGCAGTAAGACCGCCTGCGCGTGACCTGCGGGCCCCCGGCCCCACCACAGTTTCGCAACCACACGATTTCGAGGGAGGGGCAGTTTGGCTTCGATCCGCAAGAGCGGCGGCACCGTCGCGTTCTATTGGCAGGGCAAGTTGACCGATCCGCGCGACGAGGGCTTCTGTGAAGCGCTCGCGCAGCGGCGTTTCCGCACGATCGAGAACGCGGCCTCCGAGGAAGTCTCGGTCGGCTGGGTCACGCCCGCAGATCCGACCGGCGACTCCTTCACCCTCGAAGACCTCGATGGCGGCGTCGGCACGTGGCTGCGCATGCGCATCGACAAGAAGACGCTGCCGAAGAAGTGGCTGGCAATCCATCGCGATGCGACCGAGAAGGCGCGCGGCAAGAAGCTCACGGCCAAAGAGCGTCGCGAACTCAAGGACGAGCTCACCGAGCGCCTGCTGCCGCGGGTGCTACCGACGGTGAACCTCGTCGACGCACTGCTGTTCTTCGAGAAGAAGATGGTGCTCTTGTTTGCGACGAGCAAGAACGCGCGCGAATCGTTCGGCAAGCTGTTCTTCGAGACGTTCAGCATGCCGCTCGATCGCAACAACCCGCTGCAGGCCGCCCTGCACAGCAACCTCGGCGACGAGATGAACGCGAAGCTGCAGCGACTCGACCCGGTGCGCTGGCCGACCGGCGAAGACCGCGACGAGCCACCGCCAAGCCGCAAGTTCCTCGACCGCGACGCCCAACCTGAGGCAGTAAGACCCGAGGCAATCGACGCATGAGCACGCAACCTGCCCGCGAGAGCGAAGGCGCCGACACGCACGGCTTCCTCGGCGAAGAGTTCCTGACCTGGATCTGGTTCCGCTGGGAGACGACCGGCGGCGAGTTCAACCTCTCCGGCGGCCGCGTGATCGGCATCGCGCTCGACGACTTCCTCGCGTTCGCCGCCCCGAGCGACGACGAGACCGCACAGACCCTGCGCCGCGGCCTACCGACGCGCACGCAGGAAGCGCGCACGGCGCTGCGGCAGGGCCGCCGCCTCAAGAAGGCGCGCCTGCTGATCGCAGAGGGCGCGCGCCAGTGGAGCGTGACGTTCGACGCGCCGACGATGTCCTTGATGGGTGTGAAGCTGCCCGAGGATGCCGAGGAGTGTGAGTCGGAGCAGGACCGCACGGCGGATCGTTCGGCGAACTGGCTGGCGCTGCACGAGATCGTGCAGTCGTTGTACGCGGTGTTCTTGAAGGACCGGTTGAAGCCGGACTTCTTGAAGACGAT
>JADZDL010000185.1 GCA_020851075.1 Planctomycetota bacterium
CTCAGATCGCCGATCCGAGCCCTCTTGTTTCGCCTTGTAGAACCGTTACACAATGTGCGTCTGCGACCCTCGACTGGCCGGTTTTGAAGTGACCGCAACTGGCCGGTTTTGACCTGTTCCCCGAGGTTGGTGTCGACTTCGTTGAGTTCGAGTCCGGAGAGGACCGAGTCTTGATGTCTCTCGCCTCCCTGAGCATCGTGGTCGAGAAACCGTGAAACATGCACGAGGCGCGTCCACTGGACTACATGATTTCCGGCACTCATCCCTATAGGTGGTATGGTGGCCAGCCGCCCAACAAGTCGCCGGAGCCGGCGAGCCGCAAGGGTTGGCCAGGCTTTCTGCATGCCGCTGCGATCGCGATGGCGGCGCTCGCAGTGCTCTCAGCCGTCGTGACGATCGCAGGTTCTGAGCCGACGCGGCCCCGAATCCAGGCGTTCGTTTTCGCCAGCCTGAGCGCGGTAGCCGCCGTTCTTGGTTTCCGCCAGTTCCGACTCATGCGGCGAGTGGATGCGAGTCTGGCGTTGGCAGCGGATGCCTGGGTGCTGGCTTACGGAGGCTGGTAGGATCCATGCCCCGGAGCCGCAGCTGGCAGCTGTGTGGGCCGCCCGTCGGTGTTGCGATGTCCCGCCGGTTGGGGCCCACGCCAGCACCGCTGACGCGGGTATTCCCCTGGCTGCATGTCCGCTTGGATGACAAGCCCAGGTGCTACGGTTATGCTGCTTTTCAGAGTACTGCCTGACATGGCGTTGCAGTCGGCGATCGCCGCAGCGGCGCTCGCAGTTGAGTGCCAAGGACGTTAGCCAGAGGTTTGTCGGCGATGCCAAGCTTCTTCGAGGAGGGTGATGTTCGGTTTGTTTCCTACATCACGGGCCCGAGCCACAACCTTCTGGGGCTCGAGTTCGGATCCCATGTGGCTAGGCAACCGGAGCTGGAGGCCAGGCCGGCCGTCGGCGCATGCGATCACGGCCGCATCGACGAGGCCGAGCTCCTGAAGGCCGTGGTCCTGGGTGTGGCTGACGCAAGGCCCTCGGGACGCAAGCCTCTCTCAATTCGTCGAGTCGTTTATGTCGTCGATGACTCGCCGCGCTACGACCTCTACAGGCATTGTGCCAAGTTGCTTGCGAACCGCGTGCGGGCTGAGGGTCGTCCCCGAGGTCTTGCCGATGAGTGACCTTGCTAACAGGCCCTTGAAGCCGGCAAACGCCGGGAATTCGTATGAGTGAACAGCATGCCCTGTCCCTTCTCAGGATCCTGGGGATCACCACGGTCTTGGTTGGCGTGATCCTGACCGTACAATCCCTGTTCGCATGGCTGAGCTTTCCGAAGCCGGACGCCTACTCGACAATTGGCACGCAGGTCTCGATTGAGGGCATGGTTGGCGATGTTGCTCGCGCCGCTGCGATGTCGAATGCGCTGGTTGTCGTGGTCGGATTTCTGCTCTGCGCCATGAGTCCGATGCTTGCCCGCTACGTTGCGGGTAGAATGCCATCCAGCTAGCCATGCCAGCGAACGAGCCCCAGGGGCTCGCCGCCAAGTGGCCCAACCGTTTGGCGAAACCAGTTTTTGGTGAACCATGAATAGACCACTGTTTGGACGTCTCCTGGGTTGCGCCATCGGCGGCGCTGCGGGATTCCTTGCAACGGAGGCATGCTGGAGTCGAGGCTTCCCTTCCCTGGCCTTGGTCGGGCTAGGTGTGGGGCTGGGCGCGAGGATGTTTGCCAGGTCGCGGAGTCGGCTTGCTGCGCTGGTCGTTGGCGTAGTAGCGCTTGTTGCCCCCGTTGTGTACTTGTGGCTGCACCACGACACGCTGGTCTACCGGACCTTTGCGGACCGCCTTGTTGATCTTCCGCCGGCTCTGTTGGTGCAGGTGCTGGCGTCGGCAGCCATAGCCTGCCTCCTGGGGCTCGGGCCGATTGCCAGGCGCGGTCACCCAAACACGAAGCAGCAGGCAAACGGCGCACCAAGCGGCGCCGGTGGCTGAGGGCCAAGGTAATTGGGTGGGCCCTGGTTCGATAGGGACTACGATGATCGCGACTAGCTGCCCAACGCGGCTCAGCGCTCCAACCGTCGGGTGGGCAATTCCGTGATGCAAGACATCCGGCGATTCACGTATTTCTATTTCGGCATCGCAAGTCTCGCATTGAGCGGCTCCCTTGCCTTCACAATTGCTCGAAGTGCAAGGCTGGTACCATGGCACGGGACGCTCGTGCTCGGGATCTGGGCCGGTCTCGGCCTCTTTCTTGGGGCTGCATTCGTCTGGCGGTCACGCCAGCGCGATGGAACCGACCCGGCTGGGTAGCGTGTCCAGGCCAACCAGGCGCAGGAGCAGGCGAGCGCCGAAGGGGCGATGACGGCTCATGTATCAAACCAATCGCCGCACCACGGAGACTGAAGTAGGTCGCAAGACCAGGGACCGCATGGGGAGCATCGTGCTGTGGGTTGCGATCGTCGGCTGTGTCACGCTTCCATTCGGGGTCTTGCTGCTCGCCTACTCCTTTCTGGTCGCTCTGGGGATGATTGTTGGAGATGCTCGCGATGGTAGATCGGTCTCTCGTCGCGCGGTTGCATCGTTGGTCTTGTGTGTGGCCTGGCCTGCGTTCTGCTTTGGGTTGCTTCCCCGCCTGCTTCTCGGCTCGTAGATTGCCCAGCCAATGAGCGGCAGAAGGCGCCTGGGCCGCCGGGCACCTCATCGTAGAATTTGGGGATAGCCCATGGCATACACACGCTACTCACGTAACTGCGACTGGTATATCTTCTGGGCCATGAGTGCAGCTGGCTGTCGTGAGGATGAGCTCTTGGCCGTGTGGCGTGCTCCCCAGCTAGGCCATGGTCCGACCTTCGACTACTCGGTGGTCAAGGACATGGTGAGTCGTTCAGACTTCACGGCAGTTCCAAGACGCGAGGCAAGCGACGACGAGCTCTTTCGACGCGTGTTCTCCGAGTTCCTCAAGGATGTGGATCAGGAGTGGTCGTGACGCTGGTGTAGGATGCCCGCACACCAAGCTGATCCAGTCGGCGAGCCCCAAGCGGCTGGCGGCTGATGGCCAAACCCGTTTACCAGACAGCGATGCAGATTGTTCGTGGAGACCTCATCCGGCTCGCCCTCGACGGTGTATTTGACGTTGTGGTTCATGGGTGCAACTGCCAGTGCGTGATGGGCGCCGGTATCGCCAAGGCGATTCGCTCTGCGTTCCCTGCCGCATTCGAGGCCGACCGGGCCACGACCGCGGGGGACCGCGGCAAGCTCGGCACCTTCAGTTCCGCGCAGATCGTCGTTGATGGTCACGTGATCACGGTCATCAACGCCTACACCCAGTTCCACTGGCGGGGACGCAAGCCGCTCGTTGATTACGATGCGATTCGGAAGGTGTTCGGCGCCATTCGTTCGAGCTTTTCTGGGCGGCGCATTGGATACCCAAAGATCGGAGCCGGCCTTGCTGGCGGCGACTGGCCGACCATCGCCGCGATCATCGATGAGGCCTTGGCCGGCGAGGACCACAAGCTTGTGGAGTATGCTAGCTAGACAGGCTCGGAGCCGGCGAGCGCCGCAGTGGTGTTCGCGGCTCGGCGTCACAACCGTTGGGCATCGATGGCGATTCGGCGCACAGGTTCACGCGAGTTGGTCGTGGATGGCCGCGCGTATCTGTGGCGGGTGCGGCCCAAACCCACCGACATGCAGGGGCTGGCACAGTCAGGTCTCGTTGTGGCGGTTCAGCTTGCAAGCGGCGGTTGCCGGCTGGCGGTGCAGTTGCGGCGGGCTCGTCCGGACAACTGGATGGCCGCAGAGTCAGTCGTGGTCACGCCAAGGGATGTCGCCGGCTTCATTCGCGTGGCCATCGAAAGAGGTTGGCAGCCGTCGGAGGACGGCGGCACTTTCGTCTTGAGCGCGGATGTTGGCGCGTAATTGGTCGCGGGGTATGGGTGAGACGCCAGGGAGGCAATCGCGAGAATTGAAGCTACGCACGTGGTTTGAGATGCTGCGGCAAGGCCTGCCGCGCACTGCTGACGACTGACGCGGCCGTGTGCTAGACTGCACCATTCGCCGCGTAGCCGACAAACGCTGCAGCGGCGCTCGCGGCGTAGCGCCACAACCGTTAGGCATGCCAGAGTCCATGCGCAAGATTGAGGTAGAGATGCTGTCGGAGGCTTGAATCAGGTTGTTCTCAAACTACCTGGCCGTGCCTTCCCTGGCTCCGTTGTCCAGGGCGACTCGCTCGCCGTTCTACTTTCACTCGCCCGAACCGTCCGGGATCGCGCGCGCCTGACTGGGGATCCCGAGCTTGCTGAGCAGGCGGCTCAGCTTCACGAGCTGCTTCGGGGCCGCCTGCTGCACTACCAGTCGACTTTGTTGGCATCCGGATGGCGACTCCCCTATGGGGCGCCCGTGGAAGAGGATGCGTAACAGGTGGACGGCGCGCCGCCGCCGAAACGATGGAACGCAGATAGGTGATCTTCGCAGCGGACTTCACCTGGCGTGAGGGACATCGTGCCCGACAGCACTCACGCTGGTGGTCGGCTCTGGCCGGTGAACGCCGAGATCTATCAGAATTGACCCGGCACGGCGGCCGGGGGTCGGCCCCGGTCAGTCCTTGTTCTTCTGCTGGGCGCCCTGCAATGCGATCTGCAGGTCGAGCAGGTCCATCTTCGCCACTTCGAGCGCGATCTCGGCATCGAGCACGGTGCCGAGTTCCACCTGGCCGGCGGCCCGGCGCGTCTCGATTTCGTCGACGCGGCGCTGGCGCAGCGCGACGATCTTGCGCGCGCTTTCGACCTTCTGCTGCAACATCGGCACGGCAGCCGGCGAGGACGAGGCCCCGGAGAGCCCGGTGTTGCCGATCGCGGCGACGCACGACGGCAGGGTCAGCAACAACAGCACGCTAGCGATTCGGAGCATACGGGAAGCCTAGCGGAGGCCTCCGACCCTTCGCCAGGGGCAAACGCAGCGTGCGCCCGGGCAAGCTGCCCAGGTTGGCTGCTGCCTAGCGCCGGCGGCGGATTCGTGGAGCAGGCCCGAACGTGGTCCGCGGCTCAGTGGGCGATCCTCGGCCCCGGAGCAATGGACCGTGGGGCGGCAATTCTAGTTCTGCTACACTGTCCCACACGATGCAGAAGCCCGGGAGCGTCGCCGTGGCTTTCGCGGTCCGAGGCAAGACGTTGGGTAGGCACATCGATGAGCAGAGAGCAATGGACCTGATCCTCCCGATGGCGATGTTGTTTGTGACAGGTGCCAATCTCCTGCATTGGTGGGGCGTGGGCCGCGGTGAGTTGTTCGTCTCTCCCGTGGGGAAATGGCGCATCGCTCAGGCTGCGTTCATCCTGCTCACGAGTCTCGTAGCCGTTCTGGTACTGTTGCGCGTGGTCAAGGGGTGGTTTCTGTGGCCCGTGGTGGTTCCAGGGTTTGTAGTATGGCAATTGCTTTCGATGCAGCGTCGCCGCGGACGGGTCGAGAGTGCGCCTTGAGGCGAAAACCTGCAGTGACGATGAGCGCAGAAGTGTCCTGGCCGGTCTGTGATCACTGCGGGGCGCGGATCCCGCGATTGGATTCGTTGACGGATCGGGAAGAGGCTCGGGTGCTTCAGCTGATTCGAGAGAACAAAACCCTACAGGCCGAGAATGAGCTGAGGTGCTACGTTGGCTGTGATCCTGTGCATGCGCGGATCTGGGTGGAACATCGCGGTCGGCCTTTGCCAGTCGTCCCGGGCCCACCGTGCCCTTCGTGCGGAGTGGCGCTTGCCACCAGCATGGCAAAGCAGTGCCTTGCTTGCGGAGCAGACTGGCATCAGACCAAGCCGCGTGCATACTGATCTGCCACTCGACGAAGGCCGGCGGGCTCCGCAGGGGTGGCCGCGGCTCACGGTCGAAGACGCTGGCTAGGTGAGGTTCCCGTGCGCGCTCTTCTTCGATACCGCATCACAATGAGCAGGGCGTGGTGGCCTTGGCTTCTTGTCGCGATGGCCCTCGGCTGCCTCGCGGCCTTGCAAGCAACCGCGGGCTGGGTCTCTGGCGCCGCAGGTGTCGGATGCACCCTTAGCCTGGTTGCCCTCTGGCTTGTCGTGACGATTCGCCGCGATCGCGTTGTCGATGAGGTGGTTGACCTTGCTGGTGGCGGTAGCCCCAATAGTGAACTTGGGGAAGTGCACGCGGATGGCCTGGAGAACTCGGAGGTCGACGGTGACCACTGACTCGTTCCAGATCGTCGCATGGAACATGTTCGATCTGACGGATGAGCGATGGCGAGAGTTGCATGGTGTTGCCCTCGCGGGGTGCATCGGTGGCGCATGACCTGCTCGTCGTCTACCTGATCCGGCGACCGAGTTGGTGAACTCCCGCTCGTCCGCGCCCGTGGTATGCTGGCCGACTCGCTGCGGCAATAGAGATGGCCCAATAGAGATGGCCCAGTAGAGATGGCCAAGAACAGGCCATTCTGATCATGAGCAGATCCAAGCTTCACCTCATCGCCCTTGCCTGTGTGACCGCATGGTGCATCTTCGCGCTCGCCTACGTGGGTAGGGAGGACGGCAGCTCTGGTCTGAGCGTGCTTGGTTGGCTGCAGGCGATCTTCTTCTTCCCGGGCTTGTGCCTCATGCAGGCCGTCGCCGGCGCTCACAGCAATGCAGACATTCCTCAAATGGCTGCCGTCGGCTGGGTGCTATTCGCGCTTTGCGGCATGGGGGTCGCCGAAGTGGTCGCGTCGGTGTGTCGAAGTGCCCAGCAACGCGCTGCACCGACGGGCGGTCCTACGTAGGACGGTCTCTGCGCGGTGTCGGGCAGAGCGGGCGCAACGGATAGGCCGCGAAGCATGCGATGCAAACTTGTAGGACTTCTTGTTGCCGTGGCCTTCGCCGGCAGTTGCTCTCACAGTGGTGAACTCATGCCGCAAAAGACCCTGGAGCAGCTGATGGACCTTGACGAACCCGGGATGGAACTGGTTCGCGAGTGGATCCAGGGCGCGAAGAATCGGGTGACCCTTCTCGACGTCGATCCGGCTGCCGGGCGCCGCACGCTGTTGGCGCTGCAGGTGACCAGTCGATCGCCGATGGGGGCAATCGCGCTGGAGACGGGAGGCATCCTGATCGACGACGGTTGGGTGCGCGTGCTGGGCAGCGGGAACGACCGTTTGCCGCGATCCCTGGATGCGTGGAATCGGCTCAACGAAGCGCCGCATCGCCTACCTGGCGCCTTGCTGGTCGGTGACGATGCCCTGGGTGGGTTCTTTGCGTGGAACGGCGACGGCATCCCAGGTCCAACGGGTCACGTCTTCTACTTCGCTCCCGACACTTTGCGATGGGAGGATGTTGCCGCCTCCTACTCCGAGTGGCTTTTGTTCCTCTTGCGCGGCGACCTCGAGGGTTTCTACGGCGACAATCGTTGGCGCGGCTGGCAGGCCGAGATCCAGAAGGTGCCCGGAGATCGTGCGTTCTGCATCGATCCCTTCCCATTTGCGAAAGGTCCTGCGCTCGGGGGACGGTCGCGACGGCTGGTGCCCATCGAAGAACTCTGGGGGCTCTATGTGGTCAACTTTCCGAAACAGATTGGCAAGTGAGGCACGCAGAACGATCCGGTTGCAGCATGATCGAAGTCGTCGTGCGGCAGGTAGGTGAGCATGCAACGAACCACGGAAGACTCGGGGCCGGCACCACTGCGCGGCGACTCACTGCCGCGCACTTCATTTCGAACCGAGGTGCGGTGGCTTTTCGGCGTCGTCTTCGTAGCGACACTCATTGCGGTAGCGGGGGCGTTCTACTTCCTCTGGCAGCTTGTGCAAGGCGGCGCGGGTTGCTGATGTCGAGCAGAGTTATGTGGGCCAGTCCATGAAAGCGCTGCGCTGGACGATGGGCGTCATGATCCTCGCCTGCGTGGTCTGGGTCGCATGGCGAGCGCAATGGCAGACCGACCTGACAGCACCCGGGATGTCCCTCGCTGTGGGGCATCGGGATGGCGCGCCGCTGTGGTCTCCTCCCCACAAAGACCTGCAAGAGTTGCTCGCCCAGTTGCCAGCAGCCAGTGAATGGCGTCGCGTCGATGTGGCAAGTGTTGCCGTGAGGGTCCAGCCGATGTGGGGGGACATGTTGCTGGACTTGCTCTTCCTGCTAATTCCAGCCACGCTCGTGCCTGGTTGGCTTTACAGATGTGTGAGAGGACACAAGAGGGATGTCGTCCTGCACCTCGCATGGCACGGAGGGTCCGGTCTCCTGATCGGGATCCTGCTCAGCGTGTCTCTTGGGCTCCTAGCCGGCGGCTGGGGGCCGCCGAGGCCCTTGCCGTTCACTCTGCTCGGAGGTTGCGCGGGTTTGGTTGTGGGGACCATTGCCTTCGTTCGGAAAGCGGCCGGAGCAGCCCGCCATGGTGCCGTGCACCTGATTCCGGTTGGGCTACGTTGGTTGAACGGCGGCGATGATCCTGCGGACCTCTGTGCGCACGGGGACCTCGACTTTCGCATCCACAAGGAAGTGCTCTGCGATGGGGCAGAGGCGCGCGGCTTGACCCTGAGTGCCGCTGCATTGTTCTTGCTGCGCACGTTGAGCCGGCCCCACACCGCCGCGGCCCCCGTTGGTGAGCACCTCTTCCCGTGTTGCGGGTTCTGCATGTACGAGGTCCCCGGTGCGGAGGACGTGCTCATCCTCGGTTGTTCGAAAGGCGTGAACTTCGACGTCGAGCCACGAGATGGCTGCGCGTCAGTGCTGGTCCGCGCCGCCACCGGTCGCGAGTGGATTGTGGCTCGCGATGTGTGGCAGGCGGCCGTGTTTGCTTTTGTGGATGCCGTCTCGGAGTTCTACGCGCGGTCTTCTCCCAAACGACCGAAGGACGAAGAGGTTGCTGGCTTCCGCGCCTTTGAGGCCGAGTGGCAGCGACGGCGAGGCATACCGCTCGGGGGAATCAGCGCCGCATCCCTTGGTCGGGCGTGAAGACGATGTGCCTCCTTCTCTACATTGCCACCGCCGCTCCCGTGAAGCTCGGCGCAGCTGGCAAGCTCACGGTCGAGGAGGTTGGGCCCGGCGTGCTGCAGCAACTGCGACCCGCGTTCTCAAAGCCGGAAGTGCGCTACGTCGGGGTTGAGTCTCGTTGTAGCTGTGCCTTTCGGCATGTGAACGCCGAGGAACCCATGGAGTACTTCGACGGCATGTTCGCCGACGAGGGGGAGGAGAAGCGCGCGGAAGCCATCGCCGTGATGACAGAGCTCCTGGACCTCGTGCATGACCATCTGCAGGACGGCGTTGAGATCTACCCGGTCTGGAGCGGCGAGCAGGGGAGCCTGCCCAAGGGCACGTGCGGACTCCGCGCAGGGGAGATTCGGCCGGACCGTTTCTTCTTCGTTGAGGGGTTCCTCTACACCTTGCGAGCCTGATCACGGATGCTGACCCGCTGGGCTGCTGCTGCGCGAAAGCCGACGCAAGCCGGAATAGGCCCCTGCCCGCGGGCGTCCGTGGGCACACTGGAGCCCGGTGCGGGCTATTACAGCGATGAATGTACGAGTTGTTTACGGCGACCTGTTGGCGCAGGACGTCGATGGGATCGTCAATGCATGGAATCGCAATATCATCCCGTGGTGGCTGCTGATTCCTCAGGGGGTCTCGGGGGCCATCAAGCGTCGAGCCGGATATGCGCCGTTTCGCGAATTGGGACGGATGGGGTGGATTCCGCTGGGTGGGGCGGTCGTGACGGGAGCCGGCAAACTGCCGCACAAGGCGATCATCCACGTTGCCGGTATCAACATGTTCTGGCGTTCTTCGGAGTACGCGATTCGCAGTTCTGTTCGCAACGCCATTGCGCGCGCGCGCGAGCAGCAGTTTGCATCGATCGCAGTTCCTGTGATCGGGGCCGGAACTGGCGGGCAACGCCGTGAAGTCGCGCTGCGCATCATGGAGGAGGAACTCCGCAGCCTCGACTTCGATGGCGAAGTTCGTATCGTCCTCTACGAAAACCACGACGGACAGAATGCACATCATCGCTAGGAGCTAGCTGGGCAGCCTTGGTGGTCGCCGTGACGACCACGTGCTGGATGCCGTCGACATCCATGTCGTCGGATGAACCACCCGTCCCGATTGGCGGATAACATTCGCCAGATGCGATTCCCTTCGTTGTCGGTCACCCTCG
The DNA here is from genome assembly GCA_020851075.1 of Planctomycetota bacterium. Classification (GTDB taxonomy): domain Bacteria; phylum Planctomycetota; class UBA1135; order UBA1135; family UBA2386; genus JADZDL01. The sequence continues at coordinate 10,096 of JADZDL010000185.1, forward strand.
GCATTCTGCCGATCCTGATGTGCGTTCCGCAGCAGGCCAGGGCGCAGGAAGTGCTCGATCTGCTGGCCGATCGTAGGTTGCGCATGCAACTCAGTGTTGGCGCCTACAACCCGAAGGTGGAGCCGCAGGTGCGGTGCCTCCGGTCCGCAGAGGAAGCCACGGATTTTGCCCTGGAGGCTTGGGGCGAAGAGAACAAGGAGCTGCAAATCGACTACAAGAACGAGCAGATCCTGGTTGTGGCCTGGGGGGCGCTGCGCTGGGCGGAGGGTTCTGGTGGGTTTGGGATCGATATCCACCTGGAGAAGGCCACGATCCAGGATGGCACGTTGCGCGCGGTGGTGCGGACCGTGCTTCCGGCCGGTCCCGGCATCGACATCGCCGCGGACCAGCCCGGGCGCACCTGGTATCCCTCCCTGTTCGTCCGCACGCCGCGCACGGACCGTGTGGAGGTGGACATGATCGGGGCGCGCCGGCGCAAGCCTTCGCCGGACTTCCGGCCCGTAGCGACGAAGGAGCTGGAGTTGCGCATTGCACCCGATGCGAGCCCTTCGCGCGAACTGATGACGTTCGTGGAACGCGAAGAGACGATCGGCAGCAAGAAGCCGCAGGTGGGGCTCTTTACGCGCAAGGACCGGCAGGTGCTGGAAGTTGCGTGGGGCCAACTCGGGGCCGGTTTGTATCGCCTCGAACTTGTGGGCGTTCACATCGACAAGGGCGTTGCGCGTCTGTGTGTCAGGGCCGAGAACCGTCAGATCATGATGTACAGCGGGCCGGGTGTGCACGAGCCGGGGTTTGCGGTGCAGTTTCCTGGAATGGAGAATGCCGCCGACAAGCCGGTAGAGAAGGTCCTGTTACACATCGAACGCGTCGGCATTCCCCTGACTGCCAAGGAAGTGGATTTCGAGGCGATGACCAGCGGCAAGCTGGAGGTCACGGTCGACACCACGGCGGTGATCAAGAGGTGATGATCAAGAGGCGGCGATCGCGAACGGCGCTACCGGTCGTTCGGCCGTAGGCTCGCGAGGAACGCCTCTTTCCAGTGGTACCCATCGAGCAGGGACGCATCGTCATCGCCGAGCAACTTGCGCGCGACGTACAACGCTTCGATGGAGGCGAGGCCCGCTTCGGGATCCTCGAAGACCTTGCTGACCCGGGGATATGCCGTGCGCAAGTCGCCGGGGATCGAGCGCAACACCGGCGTTCCTGTGACGCAGGCGAGCAATTGCGGCAACCAGCGCCAGGTCGAATCGAGTAGCAGCAGTGGCCGGCCCGCATCGGCGAGCGACAGTGGCGGCGCCTCGACCGCTAGCAGCGTGAAGCCGGTCGCATCAAACTGAAAACCCGGTTTGCCGCGCAGGAACGTCATTTCCGGGCGTTCGTGCAGGAAGCGCAGCGAGCACTTGCGGATCTTCTCCTTGGGGTGGCGGATCACCGTGGTCGGAATGGGTGTCATGCGCGACCTCGCGCGGCGAGTTGGCGCAGCACCGCTGCTTCCACTGCTTCGACAGGGATGCCGAGCACACACTGGGGAGTTACACAATCCCGGCGTTTGCATGGACGGCATGGCACATCGTGATAAAGCAATTCGTGCGTGATGCCGTTGTGCGCGCGCGGGCCATAACGACCAGGCTCCTTGGGGCCAAACAAGGCCACGCAACGCGCGCCAGTTGCGGCGGCGATGTGCAGGGGGCCCGTGTCGGCGGCGACCACGACGGCAGCGTGCTGCATCGCGCCGGCGAGGCCGCGCAAGCCGAGTTTGCTGCCGTCGAGCCCGCGCGCTCCTGGCGCGGCCGCGAGGATCGGGGCGGCGAGGTCGGCTTCGCCCGGGCCGAAGCCGACCACGACCCCGAGCCCACGCGCCGTGAGCCGTTGCGCGAGCGTGGCGAAGTGTTCGACGGGCCAGCGTTTGAACGCGGCAAACGCGGACGTGCCAGGGTGCAGCATCACGATCGGTTGCGGCAGGCCCGCAAACAGATCGGCGGGTGGCGCCAGGGTCGCCAGCACGGGGGCACGCGGTTGGCCACTGAGGCCCAGTTCGCGCAGCAGCAGGTGGCCGATGTCGGCCCGGTGTGGCAGCGGGGTCGGCATCGCCACGGCGCGGTGGTAGGCCCGCTGGGAGCCTTCACGCGCAGCGGGAGCATCGGCGCCGAGTTTTGTGCGGGCGCGCGCGAAGAGGACGTGCAGCGCACTCTTCAGGATGCCGTGCAGGTCGATCACGACGTCATACCGTGTGCGCCGCAGCGCGAGCAGGCTCGGCACGATCGCGAGCCGCCGTTTGCGTGGATAGACGAGCACCCGCTCAATCTGCGGGTGGTCCTGCAAGAGGCTCGCGAAGCGATCTTCGACGAGGAAGTCGATCGCCACGTCGGGGCGTTCGTGGTGCAGGGCAGCTACGGTCTCCAGCGCAAATAGCACGTCGCCAAGTGCTGAGAGCCGCACGATCAGCACGCGCCCACCCCTGGGCAGCAGTTGCTGGCCGGGCAAGGCAGGTTCCAGAGCGGTGGGAGGGGCGGCGGGCATCGCGCGAAGTGCGAGCATTCTGCATTCTGGCCGCGACTTCCAGTGCCTTGTATCGCCGTCGGCATGGCTATCATGGGCCCGTGGCAGCTGTCGAGGGCTTTGTCGAGGTGCGCGCTGGCCGAGCCATCGGTTGGATCGCGAGCGAACTGGCCGAACTGGGCCTCGACCCGTTCTGGGGCCCGATCGAGCCCCTACCTCTCGCCAAGGGCCGCGGGGGCGTCGGCAGGCTCGTAGTGGCAGGGCGCGAACTCGTCGTGCGGCCCTATCGTCGCGGCGGCGCGCTCGGGTCGTTGCTGAAGGACCGTTATACCGGGCCGAGCCGGGCGAAGAACGAACTCGAAGTGCTCGCGAGGCTGCGCGCGGAGGGGGTGCCCGTGGTCGTGCCGGTTGCCGCAGTGGCGCAAAAGCACCATGCCTTCTGGCGCCTGCGGCTGTGCACGGAGTTGCTCGCGGAGGCGCTGCCGCTGCCGGCGTTCCTCGCCGCGCACCCGGAACTTCGGCGTTACACCGCGGAAGCCGTCGGCATCGTGGTCCACCTCGCGTTCGCGGCCGGTCTGCGTCATGCCGACCTGCACCTCGACAATGTGCTCTGCGCCGTGCGCGGCGATCGGGTGCGCGCGGTGCTCGTCGACCTCGATCGGGCGACGTTGAAGAAGCCGCTCCTGGCAGCGGACACCGAAGTGATGCTCGCCCGCATGCTGCGTTACACGGCGCGGCATCGCAGCAAGCTCGCAGCTGTGCCGTCGCGCAGCGAATCGATGCGGTTCCTGCGCGCACTTGGGCTCGAACGGGAGGCGCGGCATGCGGCGTGGCAGCGCATCGTGGCGCGCGTGGTCCGCGCGGTCGGTCGCGGCAAGTGGCCGGGGCGCAGCAAACGCTGAGGCGGCGCGGCAGCGGCCTTCAGCGTGGGATCGTCTGCAGGAAGTTGACGGACCACACGTAGGACCGACTGTTGCGCGCGATCGACGGTGTCAGGAGTTCCGGATACCCGTCGCCATCGGTATCGCCGACGGCCGCCAGGGAATGGCCGATGATGGCGGTGCCCGCTCCTGTGGTGAACGTCTGTTGGGGGGCGCCGTTGTCAATGCGGAAGATGCGCACATAGCCAGCGCCGATGGGGCCACCGCGGCGGGCTGCGATGGCGAGCGAACTGGTGCCCTTCCGCGTCCAGTTCGAGAGTGCGCAGAGTGAGGTCCCGAACCCCTCGCCGCGTTGTTCGCCTTGGAGTTCGACGATGACCTTGCCGGTGCGGCTGCTGAGGATCTGCACGCGGCCGGCCGCTTTGGTGCGGTTGCTGAAGTTGGGGGCGCTGATGGCGAGGTCGGGCCGGCCATCGCCATCCGCATCGCCGGTGCCACAGACCCGGTAGCCGTAATCCGGCCCGATGGCATCTTCGCCGAAGGTCAGCAAGGACTCCGCCGTGGCCCCGGAATAGAGAGTCGCGAGTCCCGGCGCGTTGCCGTAGTTGCCGCCGACGAGGATGTCGTCCTTGCCGTCGCCATCGACGTCGCCGGCGTTGGCGACGTGGCCGCCAAACCAGACGCCGCTGCGGCTGGCGACGAGTTCGTGCAGTGCCGCGCCGGTGGCACCCGAACAGACGAAGGCGCGGCCGCGTTCGGTTCCTGAGATCTGGTTGGCCGAAGCGCCGACGACAAAGTCGTCATGACCGTCGCCGTCGAGATCCGAAAGGCGCGCCATCGACACGCCAAACGAATTGAGGTCGCGCGAAATCGACCAGAGGCGTTTGCCCGTGCGGCCGGAGTAGAGCTCCACCACGGGGGGGGTATCGCTGAACTGCCGCTTCGGGCTGCCGATCAGGAGGTCGTTGCACAGGTCGCCATCGATATCACCGAGTACCGCGGTGCTGCGGCCGAACATCACGTCGTCGCGCTCGGCTGTGAACGTGCGCAGCAGAGCGCCATCATGCAGCGAACGCACTTCGACCGTGGCGGTGCCCTGGTTGCTCGGCGAAGCCGGACTGGCGATCACGAAGTCGAGCAGCGTGTCTCCGTCGGTGTCCCCGGCGAGCACGAGTTCGTTGGCGAAGATCTGTGCTGCGGGGTCGGAATTGACCGTGACCAGGGGCGACATGCGGATCTGCAGCAGCGGCGTGCCGAGGCTCTTCGTGTACGGTACGAGCCACATCGTCACCAATTCGGTGGCGTCGCCGAGCAGAAGCGGAATCCCACCGAACACTCCCAATTGTACGGCCAGGGGCATGCGCACGCGCAGCGATGGCATCTTGCTCAGGGCGTGCCAGGTGCCGCGCAGGGCGACGCCCAGGTCGCGCAGGTCGCTGGCGCGCGCTTGTTCGAGCCCCGCATCGAGTGAAGCCATCATTTCGAGGCCCCGCTGGATGGCGGTGACGCTGTGTTCGGGCAGCCAATCGGCGAGTGGCATCGCGCTCGATCGCAGCAGCGAGTTCGTGCGCAGAGGGTCTTCCGTCGGCAGTGCGGGCAGCATCTGGCGCAGGCCGCCGATGCGCAGGATCTCGGCCAGTTGGCTCGCCGTGCCGCGCGACAGCTGGCCAAGGTCCTGACTCATCACGTAGCGGGCCTGGGCCAGGTAGTCGGCGAGCCGGCGTTGGATCAAGGCGAGGCGCGCCAATTCGAGGCGCGGCGCGGCGAGATCCGGCCAGCGCAGAACGATCGTATCGAGCAGTCGTCGGGCACCCTTGTGGTCCCCCTGCTCGATGGCCAGCGACGCGAGCCGCTGGATCGGCACGGGATCGGTCGGGTCCTGGCGCGACAGTTCCCGGTACGAACGCGCGGCTTCACTTGCGTGGTGGGTGGCGGCGAGCAGGTCCGCTTCGAGCAGCAAACGCCGCGATTGGGCGAACGGATGTTCGAGGTCGGCCGGCAGCGAGCGGAGCCAGTTCTCGGCGAGCTGGATATCGCCCATCGCGAGCGCCGAATCGGCCATGGCGATCGCCAGCGCCACGACGGTGGGAAACGCGCGGGCCGCGTGGAAGAGGCGCGGGTAGGCGCGTTCGGGGAAACCATCGCCGGCGAGCTGCAGAGCCGAACAGGCGTCGAGCAGCGGCTGGTCGGTCAGTTCGGTCTCCAGGTGGTTCCAGCACATGTGGCTGGTCACGTGGTCGCCGAGCAGGAAGCACAAGAGGCCGGCGGCGAAACGATCCTGGGCCGGCGCGTTCGCAATCGCGGCGCTGAGGTCGCCGGGCGGCTGGGCCGCTGCGAAGCTCTGCACGAGACTGCGGGTCAGCGGTGGCCATGTGGCCTGCGAACGGCGCGATGGGGGCGCGGTTGGCGTGGTCGGGGTGGCGGTGGGATCACTCGTCGCCCGGGCCTCGGCGCTGCGGATCGTATGCACCGCCGCGAGCACGTCGCGTTCGAGATTGGCGGCTTCGGCTTCCGGATCGGCGAGCAGCGCTTCGTCGTAGGCGTGCATGGCCTGCTCGAGGCCACGCAACTGCGCGGCTACGGCTCTTGGGTGGCGCAGTGGTTGGCGGCTGGTGCCGAGGAACGCCCGCGCCGAGGCCACCTGCAGGGTTTCGGGGGCGAGCACGAGCGTACGTGCGCGGTAGGTCGCCGCGGCGGCACGTTCGCGCGCCTGGCCCAACGCGCTCGCGTGCGCCAGTGCCGGCCAGGTGAGCCCGGCGACGAGCAGGGCGCCGGCGAGAGCCGACAGCACCACCCGTTGGTGCCGCCGCACGAACTTGAGCGAAGCGCGCAAGGGGCTCGCCGGCCGCGCCAGGATCGGTTGCAGGCTCAGCAGGCGTTCGAGGTCGTCGGCGAACGCATCGGCGGTCGCGTAACGATGCTTCGGGTCGACCTCCATGGCCTTGGCGAGCACGGTTTCGAGGTCGCGCGAGACGTGCGGCGCCTGCTTGCGAAGGGCTGGCAGATGGCCGTTCTCGATGCGGCGCAGCACTTCGTGTGTGGTGCTGCCTGCAAACGGCGGATGCATGGTGAGCGCTTCGTAGAGCGAGACGCCGAGGCTGTAGACATCGGCGCGCGGGTCGAGGTCGGCATCGCCGCCGCGCAGGCGCTCAGGCGCGGCGTAGACCGGAGTGCCCGCAAAACCCGCCGTCTGCGTAGCATCGAGATCGCCGAGGCGGGCGAGACCAAAGTCGGCGAGCACCGGCCGGCCATCCTTGCGCAGCAGGATGTTGGAGGGCTTCACATCGCGATGCACGAGTCCGTGGCGATGTACTTCGGCGAGTGCGCGGGCGATCTGGATGCTCGTGCGCACAAACCACTCGACGCTGCTGCGCGTGCCGAGCGCCGCCGGGGCGACACCGAGCACTTCGGCGAGCGCTTCGATCGAATGCGGCTTTGGCTGCTTGCGCAGTTCGAGGATCAGCGTCTGCAGGCTCGGGCCATCCACGAACTCCATCTCAAACGCCAGCATCTCGGCGTGGTCGATGATGCGATGGATGTGTACTACGTGATCGTGCTTGAGTCGCGCGAGCGCCTTCGCTTCTTCGAGGAAGCGCTGTTTGGCCCGCGGCGACATCGCGAGCGAATGCGGCAGTACCTTGATGGCGACTTCGCGCTGCAGCGCCTGGTGGCGTGCGAGGTAGACCGTGCCCATGCCGCCATGGCCGAGTTCGCGCACGATCTCGTAGCCGCCGAGCACAGGCCGGCTCGGTTCACGCCGGCCGGCGACCGAACAGGCAAGCGCCCAGGTCTTCGCGATGCGTTCGCGCAGGTCGGGCCGATCGGGGTAGTACGACGCGAGGTCGGGCGTGTTGCCCTCGAGGATCTCCTGCAGCAGCGCATCGAAGAGATCGGCGAGGATCTCGCCATCGCGCGTATCGGTTTCGCCGGGGCCGGTTGGCAACGAACTCACGGCATGCCCCCAGAACCTTCCTCGCTGCCAAGCAGTTGGCGCAGGCGATGCCGGTAACGCTGCACGCCGCGCAGCAGCCGCTCTTTCGCGGTCGACAGCGGCACCCCGAGTTGTTCGGCGACATCGCGCATCGCCACTTCTTCAAACAGGCGCAACTGCACGACGCTACGCAGGTCGGGTTCGAGGCTGTCGAGCGCGAGCTCCATGGCGCGAGCCCGTTCGCGAAAACCCGCGACGCGGCTTGGGGTGGTCGAACCCGGTGGCAGCAGCGAAGAGACCGATTCGTAGTTGCTGAGGGCGGAGAACGCGTCGATCTGATGGTCGCCACCGCGCTTCGTGCGGCCGAGCATGCGGCCGGCATCGCGCACGCGGTTGCGGGCGATCGACAGCAGCCACATGCGCCATGCCGAGAGGTTCTTCCACTCGTGCTGTTCGCGGTCGCGCCACGAGCACCAGAGGGTCTCCTGCCAGATGTCCTCGACGGCGACCTGACCGCGCAGTTTCGGGCCGATCCAACTGCTCAAGACGACGAACACGCTGGCGACGTCGAGGCTCTCGACCAGCCGACCCCACTCGGTGGGATCCTGGTGCGGCGCAGGTCCGTCACGCGGTTCGGTGGGCATGGGGTGGTCCAACATGATACCTCGAACCGGATTGCTCGCCTGGACGGGGGGGCGCCCCGGCGACCCGCAGCCAGGCCGGGTGGGCCCGCGCCGGCCCAGGGCCCGTGCCGTGGGGGCTACTTGCTGGCGCGGTCGAGTTCGTAGTCGGCCAGCAGGCGCAGGAAGTCGCTCGTTTCGAGAAATGCGCGCCGGGTCGCCTCGATGGTGTCGGTCGTCGATCGGATCGAAGCGTCGACCTCCGTCAGGAATGCCGTGCGGTCCTTCAGCTTGGCGAGGCGTTCGGCGAGCTGTCTAGGTTGGTAGTCAAGTTGCGGCCACAGCCAGTGGAACCGCCGCACCAACGGCTCGTAGGTGAGGTCGATGCGCGGTTCGGCCTGCACGAACGCGCCGGCGGCCGCCAGCCGCAACGTGCGGTAGTCCCGATGGGCTGCGAAAGCATCGCGCATCGCCTGGTAGACCTTGGCGCGCTGCGCGTCGTCGGGGATCGGCGCCACGAGGGAGTTGGAGCCGAGCACATGGCGGGCGAACGCGATCACGTCGGTGTCGGGCATTTCGACCGTGGCGCCCGAATACCAGACATCGAACATCGGCGTGTCCGCAAACACGTTGCCGGAGCGATCGGCATAGAGATGCGCGAAGAAGTTCGCCAGCTTGCGCTGCTGCGGGTCGGTGTCGAGCGCTTCCAGGACCTGCGCCGCAGCCTCGTCGCTGCCGGGCACATAACCGTGGATGAGGTTCTCGAAACGGTCGTCGTCGCTCAGCGAATCGGCGATGCGCACCGCTTTGCCGAGGCCCCAGTCATAGACCACGGTGGCGTGCAGGTCCGGCAGGAACACAAACGCCTTCACGCGCCGCAACGCCGCCCGATGCTGGTCGGTGCCGCTGGCGACGATGTGCCGCGGCGCGGCCACGGGTGCGTATTCGGCGGGCTCATACCACGCTGGTTGTGGCCGTTGCGGGTAGGCCGTGCGACCACGCTGTTTGCCCTGGATGCGCTGCAGGATGTCGCCGTCTTCGCGCAGCAGCCGTCGCTCCATCGCGCGCAGCACCGCTTGCCGATGGTCCTGGTCGAGCAGCTGGTAGCGCTTCCACAGACTCTCCACCGTGGGCACGCTGGGCACGGCCGGTGCGGTGCTCGCCGGGTCCTGCGCTGGCAGGACAAACGCGAGCCAGAGCCCGAGCAAACACCGCATCAGCGTTTCTCCACGGGCAGCTCGACGGATGTTCTTGCCGGTGGCTTGCCTGGGGCATGCCGCAGCACCATGCCGGCGCGCACGCCGGTGGTCTTGCCGTCGTGCACGGCGAGGCGGCCGTTCACGAACACGAACGCGATGCCCTTGGGCGGCAACAGCGGGTCGGTGTAGGTGGCTTCGTCCAGGATGGTCGCGGGATCAAACACGACGAGATCCGCGAACGCGCCCGTGCGCAGTTCGCCGCGGTCGGTGAGGCCAAACTGCTCGGCCGGCAAGGACGTCATCTTGTGGATCGCGAGCGGCAGATCGACGACCTGACGATCGCGCACGTAACGGCCCAGCAGTCGCGGGTTGTTGCCACAGCCGCGCGGGTGCGGCTTGTCGGCGCTGACCTCGGCGCGGATGCCGGCATCGCTGGCGACGGCGATCCAGTCCTCGCGCAGGTATCGTTCGACGTCCTGTTCGGCCATGGTGTGGTAGACCATCGTCACGCGCGCGGGCGCGGCTGCAGCAAACAGCTCGATGGCCGTTTCCGCCTGCGCATCACGATCGTTGCGTTGCAGCAGCGTTTGTGCGGCCTCCGGAATCAGCATGCCATTGACTTCCGGATGGCCCTTGGCGCTCGCGATGCGCGCGTAGCGGAAGTCCCCAAAACCCACGACGTCCATCTTCTTCAGCAGCGCCGCGTGCATTTCGGCCCGGAACGTCGCGTCGTCGCGCAGACGCTTGCCGAACTGCTCGCGGCCGATGGCCAGTGCTTCGCTCGGGAACAGCACGTCGAGCCCAGTCGAACTCGCGTCGTACATATACTGATCCGCACTCACGCGCTGCCCGCCGGCGCGCGCCTGCACCAGCAGTTCGATGACTTCCTGCGCGCGGCCGTGGTTGGGCTTGCCAGTGCACTTGATGTGCGAGATGTGCACGGGCAGCTGGCCGTGTTCGCCGATGTAGAGCGCTTCGCGCATCGCCTCGAGCACCTGATCCCCTTCGTAGCGAACGTGGCTGGCGTAGATGCCACCAAAGCGGCCCGCCACCCCCGCGAGGTCGGCAATTTCGTCGCGCGTCGCGTAGGTGCCGGGCACGTAGATGAGGCCCGTCGACACGCCGTAGGCGCCGGCGCGCATGGCGGTCTCGACGAGGCCGCGCATACGCTGCAATTCGACTTCGGTGGGCGCCCGGTTCTCGGTGCCGAGCACCGCCGTGCGCACGGTGCCGAGGCCAATCAGGCTGCCGTAATTGGGGCCGATGCCGCCCTTCTCGAGGCGCGCGAAGTGGGCCTCGAGGTCGGGCATCGACCCGCCGCAGTTGCCCGTGATCAGCGTGGTGACCCCCATGCGCAGGAAGTTCTGGCACAGCGGTTCGCGCACGATATCGCTGTCGACGTGGGTGTGCAGGTCGATGAAGCCCGCCGAGACGCAGAGGCCGTTGAGGTCGAGCACGGCCGTGCCTGGACCAAACGGCAGTTCTTTGCCAATCGCCGCAATGCGGCCGCCGCGCAGTGCCAGGTCCGCGCTCTCGATGGTCCGCGCGCGCCCATCCACGAGTTTGCCGCCGCGCAGGACGAGGTCGTACTGGGGCAGTGGCGACGCGGGCGAGTCCTGGCCTCGCACGCGCGTGCCCAGCAGCAGGGCGCACGCAAAGTGCATGCCCGAAAGGGAGCGGGTGGTTCCAACCATGGCGGCGGATGCTACGTGGCGGTGCGGGTGCTTGGCGAGGGTGAGTCGGCCATCGCATCCTTGCGACAAAATCCTGGGCCAAGGTGAAACCTCGGCGGCTCCGCAGGGTAGAGGTTCGCGTTCGCCGTTTTGGTGTGATCCTGGCGGTCGAACATAACGAGACTCTCCGCCGAGGAGGAATGGGCACGTCGCTCAAACCTCCGGGGGCGAGGCGGAGAGTCTTCTTTTTTTCCTGCGGGCCGACCTTCGCGGGCCGACCTTCGCGGAACCTTCGCTGCGACTTGCTAGCGGCGGACGCGCTGCAACCAGGCATCCACCTGCGGCGATTCGCCCAGCACCAGCGCGAGCACTTCGCGCAACTCGGCAGGCGAACTGCCAAACTGCAGGGCACCGCGCGCGTGCGCCACGAACTGGCGCAACTGATCCATCGCCGCCAGCGTGCCGACCGCGATGAGTTCACGTTCGCGCGGCGGCAAACCTGGCCGCGCGAGAATCCGCCCGTACGCCGCCTCGAGCACGAAGTCGTGGAACTCCTGGTGGTAGCCGGCCAGCATCGCCCGCACGGCTTCGTCGTTGCGGCCGTAGATCGCTGCAAACAGCGCGCGCCCGGCGCTGGCCTGCTCTTCCTGCGGTAGCGCACCACCGTGTGGCGCATGTTCGGCAGGCCAGGCGTTGCCCAGCGCCTCGAAGGCGGTGACCACGCGCGGGAACCCGCAGAACAGCACCGCCTGCAGCAGCACTTCCTCCGCATCGGCGCGGGGCACCATCGC
>JADZDL010000186.1 GCA_020851075.1 Planctomycetota bacterium
AAGCTCGTCGAGGAAGAGAAGGTCTGGTTCGTGTTCCGCGGGCTCACGCTCGTTCGCACGATGTGATCTGCGCGCTGCCAACCGGATTCCCTCAAGACGGTGGCGGCGGCAGTTCGAAGAACACAATGGCACACTCGGCTCGGCGTCCGCTTGGGCGACGGGCAACGGCGAATCACAGGCAATCCCCCTATGGGAGAAGGATCGACGATGCAGGCAGTCAGGAATGGGATCTTTGGCGCACTGGCGTTGTGCGTGTCGTTCGCGACTGCACACGCCCAGGAAGCGCAGGGCAGCAAACCTCCAGCTACCACCCCGCAGGCGCAGGGCGCCGCGCAGGCGCGTGAAGGCGACATCCATGCGGAAGCGGAAGGCGATCGCGCCAGCCGGTTGACGCTCAAGCTCAAGGACCGCGACCTTCGGGACGTGGTGGCGAGCATTCGCCGCAAGGCGAACGTCAACATCATCATGGATCCAGGCATCGAAGAGGTCGTCACCATCGACCTCCAGGACGTGCACTGGCGTCAGGCGCTGGACCTCGTTGCGGAGCAGGCGAACTGCGTCGTGACCGAAGCCGCTGGCAGCGTGCTCAAGATCGAGAAGCCGCCCCGTGTCTACTTCGCGTTTGAGAACACCGACATCCAGAAGGTGATCGACACGATCGCCAAGATCTCGGGCGCCAACATCGTGGTCGCTCCTGAGGTGAAGGGGTCGATCACCGTGCGTCTGAAGAACATCCCGTGGCGCGATGCTCTCGACGCTTCGGTGAAGACGCTCGGCTTCGTGGTCGTCGAAGAGGAGCGTGGCATCCTCCGCGTCGTGCCGTCGTCGAATATCGAGCAGGACCTGGAGACGAAGACGATCCAGCTGCGCTACGTGCGGCCGGCTTCGACCTATGTGCCGTTCATCGAATCGTCGTACATCGAGAACAAGCGGGCCAAGACCCAGTTGGCAAAGGGTGAAGTCAACTTCACGTTGCTGAAGACCCTGGAAGGCATGGTCACGCCCGAGGTGGGCACCGTCCAGTACATCGAAGAGACGAACGTCATCGTCATCAAGGACACGAAGCCCGTCGTCGAGAGCATTGCGAAGACCATCGAGATGATCGATGTCGAGCCGTCGCAGATCTTCCTCGACGTGCGCTTCGTCACGACGACGAACGAAGACGTGCTCGACGTCGGCGTGTCGCCCGGTGGCACTGGCTGGGCGGCGAGCATCGGCCTCGGCCAGATCCCGACGCGTCTGCCCTTCGATCTTGGGGCCGGTGGCTGGGACGACCGTTTCATCGCCAGCACTTCCGGTACCGGACCGTTCGCGGATGACAACGGCACGGCAGGCACGACCATCCCGGACGTGGTGTTCGGTGCGTTGAACTTCACGCAGGTCACGGCCACGCTGCGACTGCTGAAGAAGGACTCCCGCTCGGAGATCGTCCAGGCCCCGCAGATCGTGGCCTTGGACCACCAGACGGCGACCATCTTCGTCGGCGAGTCGGTCCGGTATGCCCAGGCCCGGGTTGAGCAGGGCCAGGCGGGTGGCCTGTTGCTGGCGCTCGAAGAGGGCGACCAGTCGCCGGTCAACGTTGGCTTCCAACTGCTTGCCACCCCGCACGTTGTGCCGGGCACCGACAAGGTCATTCTCGAGGTGATCCCGCAGCGCACGGCCCTGTCGGGCACCGGCAGTTCGTCGCTGGCACCCGCAGGTTTCGATGTGTTCCAGGTTGGCGCCGGCAATCAGAGCGGTTCGATTGCGCTGCCGCGCGTGGCCTCGAGCACGCTCGCTACGACCGTCATGCTGCGCGGTGGCCAGACGGCCGTCCTGGGCGGCCTGAAGAGCAAGTCGGAGAGCGAAACGATCACCCAGATCCCGCTGCTCGGCGACATCCCGGTGCTCGGCCACCTGTTCAAGAACACGACCACGCAGGACACCACCTCGACGCTGCTGGTGTTCATCACGCCGAGCGTGATTCGCAGCCCCGAGGACATGGACAAGTCGATGCAGTCGGTCATCGAGGAGAAGATCCGCGACCACAAGTCGCCGCTCTCGCAGGGGCGTGACGCCGTGTTCGGCACCGGCCAGTAGGCCGCCGGCCCCAGGCCAGGGCGGCGGTTGCCCCGGCCAGCCACTCGCGGCCCCAATGCGGTCGGCTGGGTGGCCTCTGCGGCGCTGGCCCCACCGCCTTCGGCGGCCAGGGATTGCGAGCCATTTCGCCTTGACGTTGAGCCGCGACTCGCGGCTCCGTATCATTCGCCCCGCTGCCTGGTGTCCAGGTGGCGCGCGGCTACGACCGTTCTCGGCCAGTGCGGGGCGTCACGCAGTCGCGAAGTGTTCGGATTCTCCATGCCTGTCGTGTCCCTAGCCCTCATGCGCGGAACTGTGGTACAGACCAGAGAGCGCGAAGTGCATTCCACGCCTGTGAGGCGGGAGATGGCTCGGCATGGTTCATTGAAGTTCTCCCTGCCGGACCTCGGCGGTGGATGTGCCGGTGTGAACCGAGCGGTGATTTCCACCGCTTGCCACCGCGCGCGCTGCCTGTGGTTCCAGGGGATCGCCGGTCCAACCTGCGATCAAAGCCAGAAGGAAGTAACCCTTGAAGAGGATGCTGATCAACGCCATCGATCCGGAAGAAAGCCGGATTGCGGTGGTGGAAGATGGCGTGCTGCAGGAGCTGCACGTCGAGTTGGCCAATCGTGAGGCCTATCTAGGAAACATCTACAAAGGCAAGGTCGTCAACATCGAGCCCAGCATCGGCGCGGCGTTTGTCGCGTTCGGCGGGCGCGTAAACGGCTTCCTGCACGTGAGCGACGTGCTGCCGGCTTACGGTCGGCCGGAGTTCATGCTCGAGGACGTCATCGAGGGTCGCGCTCGTGTCGACGTCGACGATGGTCCGGAGGCCATGCAGCAGGCGCTGTCCGACGATGATGATGACGATGCGCCTGGCGCGTCGCCGGGTGGGGCTCCGGCGGTCGCCGAACCGGTCGTTGACGAGTCCAATGTGACGTTGGCCCACGGTGACGATGAGGCGCACGAGCACCGCGAACCGACGGACGTGCACGGCACTTCCGGGGGCGAGAATGGCGGCGGCGACTCGGCTGAGCCCGGGGATGCCGGGGCAGGGGACTTGCATCCCGAGGACGACGGACACGGCGTGCACGCCGACGACCCACATGCCGAAGACGGCGACGCCGAGGACGGTGACGCGGAAGACGGCGACGCCGAGGATGGTGACGCGGCGGCCGAAGATGCCGAAGACGACCCCGTTGAAGGTGACGCCGATCCCGTCGATGAAGATGACCCTGAGGGGGACTTCGATATCGGGTTTGGTCACGGTGTCGACGATCGTCCGCTGCGCATGGCCGCAGCAGGCGGCGAAGGCGAAGACGACGACGTGCCACCCGTGCACGCTATCCCGTCAGCCGTTCCGGCTGCTGGCGAGGATCAAGGCGCGGGTTCGGCCGGCGATGGGGCCGGGCATCCGGCCGCGGCCGAAGGGTCGGACCAAGGTGGCCCCTCGGCGCCCGCCGGGGAAGGGGAAGCCCAGGAAGGCGGCGACGGTGCTTCGCGTCGGAATCGTCGCAACCGCCGGGATCGTCGCGATCGCGAGAAGCGCAACGGCGGCGCTGGCGGCCCGGGCGGCGGCGGCGGTGGGAACGGCAACGGCGGTGGTGGTGGCGGCGATCGCCGTCCGCGCGGCCCGCGTCCCACGATCGACCAGCTCCTGCGCAAGGGCCAGGAAGTCGTGGTGCAGATCACCAAGGAAGGCATTGGCAGCAAGGGCCCGACGCTGACGACCTACGTGTCGCTGCCGGGGCGCTGCCTCGTGCTCATGCCGAGCCTGCCGAAGTGCGGGGTGTCGCGCAAGATCGAGGATGGCCGCGAGCGCAAGCGCCTGAAGCGCATCGTTCGCGAGCTCGATGAAACCGGCAGCGGTGGCATCGGCTTCATCGTGCGCACGGCTGGCATCAACAAGAGCCTGCAGGATCTCGAGCGCGATCGCGACTACCTGAAGAAGATCTGGGAGATGGTCGCGCAGCGGCTCAAGGTCACGCGCGCCCCGGCCCTGCTCTACCAGGAGTCGGATCTCGTGCTGAAGGCGATGCGCGACCAGTTCACGCCCGATATCGCCGACGTGGTCGTCGACAGCGAGGACGTGTTCCTGCGCATTCGCGACTTCGCGGACAAGTTGATGCCGCACATGGCGGAGCGCATCAAGAACCACTCGATGACGACGCCGCTGTTCCACCACTTCGGCATCGAGAAGGAAGTGGAGGCGCTCTACCAGCCGAAGGTCGACCTGCCGAACGGCGCGTCCATCGTCATCGACCAGACCGAAGCGTTGGTCGCGATCGACGTCAACTCGGGCAAGTTCAAGGCCTCCGGTGACTCGGACGAGACCGCCTTCCGGACCAACCTCGACGCGATTCCCGAGATCGTGCGCCACCTGCGGCTGCGCGACCTCGGTGGTCTCATCATCATCGACTTCATCGACATGTCGCACGAGAAGCACCGCCGCGGTGTCGAGCGACGGTTGATCGAGTCGCTGCGCGGCGACCGTGCCCGCATCAAGGTGGGGCGCATTTCACCGTTCGGCATGCTCGAGATCACGCGGCAGCGCGTCGGTCCGGGCCTGAAGCGCACGGTGTTCATGCAGTGCCCGCATTGCAAGGGCGCCGGTTGGTCGCGCACCGTGCAGAGCAAGGCACTGTCGGTGCTGCGCGAAACCCGGGCGTTGCTCAACCTGAAGGGCTACTCGGTGTTGCAGGTGTTTGCGGCCCCGGCGGTGACCGACTACCTGGTCAACTACAAGCGCCGCGGCATTCTCGAGCTCGAGGATGCGGTCGGTAAGACGGTGCTGTTCCGTCCGGAGCCGAGCTACCCGATCGACGTCGTGCACTACCGGTTCTTGACCGGCGACGGCCAGGAAGCGCGCATTGCGATCCCGGCCGGCCTGGGCGTCAAGGCCTGACGCCACCGGCCCCTGGCACCCCCGGTTGGGACCGGTGCTGGGAATCGGGGGAGTGGGGCCTTGATTCGGTCCCGCTCCCCGCTATCGTTTCTGCCCCTTCACCCTGACCTAACAGTTCTGTCATGTACGCCGTCGTCGACGATCGCAACCAGCAGTATCGGGTCCAACCCGGTGACCGCATCAAGATCCACCTCCGCAACGGCGTCGCCGAAGGCGAAACCCTTACCTTCGACAAGATCTGTGTCGTCGGTGGCGAGGGTGAGGGCCGGGTCGGAACGCCATTTGTGTCCGGCGTGTCGGTGACCGCAAAGGTCGTCCGGCAGGTCAAGGGCCCGAAGGTGATCATCTGCAAGTTCCGCAAGCGCAAGAACAGCCGTCGCCGCACGGGTTTCCGCGCCAAGTTCACCGAGATCCAGATCGAAGCGATCAACGCGTGAGGCGCGGTCCGTTGCGCCCGAGGGAGACCTCTGGCGTGATGGGGCACTTCCGCCAGCAACCAATACGAGGCAGCCATGGCTCATAAGAAAGGACAGGGTTCGACCCAGAACGGCCGCGACAGCAACCCGCAGTACCGCGGTGTGAAGGCGTACGGCGGCCAGAAGGTCACTTCCGGTACGATCATCGTTCGCCAGGTCGGCACGAAGTTCCACCCCGGACGCAATGTGCGCATCGGCGGCGACAACACGCTGTTCGCCGTCGCCGAGGGCATCGTTCGCTTCCAGTCGAACGGCAAGGTCCACGTCGATATCCCAGAGATCGCCAACTGAGTTCTTGTGGGCTGATGCGGTTGGGCGCCCGTGGTGGTGCACGACATTGCGGTGGCCCCAGGCAAGCGCGGTCGGCGAGGTAGTCCATGTTCGTCGACGAATTGGAGATCCATGTGCGGGCCGGCAAGGGCGGCGACGGCTGCGTCTGCTTCCTGCGCGACGCCAAGACGTTGCGCGGCGGCCCCAATGGGGGCGACGGCGGTGATGGCGGGGACGTCATCCTGCTCCCGACCACGCACTGCAACACGCTCTACCATTTGACCGGGCGTGGCACGTTTGGTGCCAAGAACGGTGGCCAGGGCCTGCCCCAGAATTGTGGTGGCAAGGACGCCGAGGACATGATCATCGAGGTTCCCGTGGGAACCCTCGTGCTCGATGCCGAACACGGCAACGTGCTGCAGGACCTCGACGAACCCGATCGCCCCTGGATCCTGGCGCTTGGTGGGTATGGCGGCCGCGGCAATACGCGTTTTGCGACCGCCATCAACCGTACCCCGCGCACGGCCGAACGCGGCAAGCTCGGCGAAGAGCGCAGCGTGGTCCTGAGCCTCAAGCTCATCGCCGATGTCGGTTTGCTGGGGCTGCCCAACGCCGGCAAGTCGACCTTGCTGGCGACGTTGACCAAGGCGCGGCCCAAGATCGCTGGCTATCCGTTCACGACCCTCGAGCCGATGCTCGGCATTGCGCAGGGATCCGGCGAATCGACGTTCGTGCTCGCCGATATTCCCGGGCTCATCGAGGGAGCCAGCGGTGGCAAGGGGCTTGGCGACAAGTTCCTGAAGCACATCGAGCGCACGCGCCTCCTGCTCCACCTCGTCGACTGCAGCGATCTGCCGCTCGAGCCGCCCGCCAAGGCGTGGCAGGTCATTCGCGACGAATTGGGGCGCCATTCGGAAGAGTTGGCCCAGCGTCCGTCGATCGTGGTGGCTACCAAGGTCGAGGACGAGGCGGGCCGCGATCGCGCCAGGGCCCTTGCCAACGAGATCCGGCAGCCCGTGATGCCGATTTCGAGTGCGACCGGGACGGGGCTCCAGGAGCTCGTGCATGCGATCAGTGCCACGCTGCTGAAACTGCCGAAGTCACGGCCGGTCTGAGCGCGGGAGCGATTCTCGCTGCGAGGAGGGGATTCTCGCGTCGCGCTAGGGTGCCACCCCCGGGTGGCAGCGGCCTTCGCCGCCCGAGTTCCGCCCGGCGCCAGCGTTACCCTTCGGGCTTGAGCCCCGATCTGCCGATAGACGCGGTCGGAGGACATCGCGTGACCAGTCAGAATGTAGGCCCCAATCAGCTTCCCCCTAGTCGGCAGCCGAAGCTAAGGGACTTTCTTCGCATCATGGTGAAGGAGAATGCCTCCGACCTCGTGCTGAAGACCAACGGTTGTCCCGCGGTGCGCGTCGCCGGCGTGATCCGCTTCCTGGGCGACCAGCCGCTGCCGGCCGACCTCATGCGTTCGTACGCCGACGAGGTGTTGAGCGAGCGCGGGCGGCGCGAGTTCCAGGAATCGGGCGCGACCGATACCGCGGTCGCGGTGCCCGGCGTCGGGCGCTTCCGCTGCAATGCGTTCCATCAATGCGGCGAGGTCGGGTTCGTCTTCCGCGCGATCAAGGGCGAGATCCCTTCGTTCAAGGACCTCAACCTGCCCGTCGAGCCACTCAAGCGCCTCGCTTCGTTGAAGCGCGGCCTGGTGCTCGCCACGGGCATTGCCGGTTCGGGCAAGTCGACGACGCTCGCTTCGATGATCGAGTTCGTCAACCGCACGATGAACAAGCACATCATCACGATCGAGGATCCGATCGAGTTCCGCTTTGAGGACAAACGCTCGATCGTGAACCAGCGTGAGGTCGGCACCGATGTCGCCAACTTCGCATCGGCGCTGCGCCAGGCCGTGCGTCAGTCGCCGGACGTCATCCTCATCGGTGAAATGCGCGATGCCGAGACCGTGTCCGCGGCCATCTCCGCAGCGGAAACGGGCCACCTCGTGTTCTCGACACTGCACACGGTCAATGCCGTGCAGACCGTCGAACGCATCATCACGTTCTTCCCGCCGCACCAGCACGAACTCGTGCGCCTGCAACTCGCGCTGAACCTCGCGGGAGTCTGTTCGCTGCGTCTCGTGAAGAACAAGGACGGCACGGCGATGGTGCCGGCCGTCGAGTTGCTGATCAACACGCCGACGGTGCGCGAACTGCTGGAACAAGGGCAGACCCGCTTGCTGCCGAAGGCGCTGAATGAAGGTAGCTACTACGGCACGATGACCTTCAACCAGTCGCTGATCCGCCTGTTCCAGGCCGGCAACATCAGCCTTGAGGATGCCCTCGCGGCCTCCGACAACCCGGATGAACTCAAGATGCAGATGCGCGGCATCACGCAAGGTGCGGCGTCGCGTCCGCAGGCGTAGTCGCAGGCTTGGCTACACACGTGGCCGCAGCGATGGCCACGCCGCCGGGGTCGCGCACTTCGTCGGTTGAAGCTGCACGCAATGCGTGCCAACGGGCGCGATTCCGGCTAGGATCCGCCCGGCCATGGATCGGCTGCGCACATTTGGCATCGTGGCCCACATCGATGCGGGCAAGACGACGCTGACCGAGCGCATCCTGCACGATTCTGGCGCGCAGGGGTGGGTCGGCAGCGTCGATCAGGGCACGGCATCCACGGATTGGTTGCCGCAGGAACGCAGTCGCGGCATCTCCATCATGGCCGCCGCCACCCGGGTGACCTGGGGGCAGCATGTCCTGCAAGTCGTCGATACGCCGGGACACGTCGACTTCATCGCCGAGGTTGAGCGCTGCCTGCATGTGCTCGATGGGGTGGTGGTCGTCGTCGACGGCGTGCGCGGTGTTGAGTCGCAGACCGAGGTCGTCTGGGAGCAGGCGACGGCGCGCCGCCTGCCACGGCTCGTCTTTGTGAACAAGCTCGACCGGCCGGGCGCCGACTTCGACAACGTGGTCGCGGAGCTCGCCAAGGTCTTCGATTGCGTGGCGGTCCCGCTCGTGGTGCCGCTCGCCGACGCAGAAGGGGCGTTCGCGGGGCTTGGGGATGCCATTACGGGTGCCGTGCAGTGGTTTCTGGACCGGCCGCCGTCGCCCGAGCACGCGCGGGAACTGCAGGGCCAGTTGCGGCGCGCACACGATCGTCTCGTCGAGGCCGTGGCGGACCAGGAGGATGCCATTCTCGAGGTCGTGGTGGCGGGTGGACAGCTGGCGCCCGGGTTGCTCCGCGCGGCTCTGAAGCGGGCGGTGCTGCGCGGAGCACTGGTACCGGTTCTGGCCGGCGCGGCGCTGTGGAACCGGGGGGTCGATTGGCTGCTCGACGCCGTAATCGCGCTGCTGCCAGCCGCTTCCGAACTGCCGCGAACCGGGCTCTGGTCCGTCGATCGAGCCGGCGACGCGGCGGCCCCGTTCTGCGGCCTCGTGTTCAAGGTGCACCATCTGGCGGGCGTCTGGAACTACGTGCGGGTGGTGCGCGGCACGCTGCGAGCTGGCATGGTCTGCGCGCGAAGTCGCCCCGGCGCGCCCGCGTGCGAGATCGCGGAATTGTGGATGATGCAGGCGGATCGCCACTCCGTGGTTCCGAGCGCCTTGCCCGGGGAAATCGTTGTCGTGCCCGGCGAACTGGGGTTGCGCACCGGTGAGACCCTCTATGACCCGAATAGCCCGGTGACCTTGCCGGTACCGCGCTTCCCCGCACCGGTCCTCACGGCGACGTTTGAACCACAGCAGGCCGAAGACGGCGCGAGGCTGCTAGCGGAGCTGCGGGCGATGGCAGTGGATGATCCGACGTTGCGTGTCGATCGCGACCACGGTCTGGTTGTGGTTCGGGGCATGGGGGAGTTGCACCTTGAGATCGTCGCGGATTTGCTGCGCACCAGGGTGGACTGTCAATTCACGGTTTCGCGGCCTCGCGTTGACCGGCGCGAAACGGTGGCCCGCGACGGCAGCGGAACCGCGGAGACGCGTGCGATGGTGGGTGGCGGCGAGTGCTCGGCCATCTGTCGGGTGGATGTCCATCGCCTGCCCGACGGCCAGGCTCCCGCGGTCTTCGAAGTTGCGGTCCCCGAGCAACCAGCGGTGCTGGCGGCGATTCAGGACCTTAGGCAGTTGGTGGCGCTCGGCTGCCAGGTGGGGCCGATGGTGGGGCTGCGCATCGTCCTGGCGGAGGTGGTTGCGTCTTCGGGCCTTGCCATCGAAGGTTTGGTGCAGCAGGCGGCCGCGAAGGCCTTCGCGCTCGCGATCGAGCGCGCCGGGCTCGTCATCCTGGAGCCGTGGGTTGCCTTCGAGCTCTGGTGTCCCGAGGACAGCAGTGCGGCAGTTCTTGCAGATCTTGGGGCGCGCGAGGGGCAGGTCGTAGGAATGTCCTCCGGGCGCCTGGGCGCCCGTATCCGGGGGCGGGCACCCTTAGCTCGTATGTTGGGTTATGTCACGAGGTTGCGTTCGATCACGAAGGGGCGTGGGCAGGCTGCCTTGCGACCAGACGGGTATGCGGCGCAGGCCTAGTGAGGCCGTGTGGCGGGCCGGAAATCATGACCTTCACGAAAAAACCCACACCTCGAACCTTGACGCGGCACGAGCGCATCGCTACCTTGTCACCCCGCTTGCGCTCCAGGGAGCACACCAATTGGTGTAACCCCTTGCCGCGCGACGGGTTGCGCCGAAAACCGGCGTCAGTGACCCCCACGGGATGGCCGCGCAAGGCCAGCCGATAGCCTTATGCAAGAGCGAATTCAGATCCGGATGGAGGCCTACGACTACGAGGCCCTCGACCAGGCTGCACTCGACATCGTCGAGACGTCGAAGCGCACTGGGGCCCGTGTCTCGGGACCGGTTCCGCTGCCGACTCGCATTGAGCGCTACACCGTGCTGCGTTCGCCGCACATCGACAAGAAGAGCCGTGAGCAGTTCGAGATTCGGACTCACAAGCGGCTGATCTACATCTCGGAGCCGACGACCAAAACCGTCGACGCTCTGAGCAAGCTCAACATGCCGGCGGGAGTGGACATCCGCATCAAGGCCTGCTGAGGAGCACTTGCTCTGAAGTTCGGGTCGCATGTGGCGGCCCGAGTCAGGGCGAAACGATGGTTTGCGATGCGACCTTGGTCGTTGAGCAGATCGAGTGGTCGGCGCCTTGGTGGGTGTCGACGCGACGCGGTGGGGCTCGAAAGTCCCACCAGACAGACACACAGAAACCGATCGTCAACCAGTCACGCTGAACATGGTCGAGGTCAAAGTATTCGAGGGCGGCAAGGTCAAGTCGACCAATGTCGACGCCTCTGCCTTCGGTAGCCGTGTCCTTGGGCGCACGCTCAAGGATGCGATCGTCATGTATGAGGCCAACGCTCGCGCCGGAACGGTGCAGGCGAGGACTCGCAGCATGGTGCACGGTGGCAACAAGAAGTTGTGGCCACAGAAGCACACTGGGCGCGCCCGCATGGGTACGACCAAGTCGCCGCTGTGGCGTGGTGGTGGCCGGATTCATCCGCCCGAGCCGCGTGATCACAGCTATGCGATGCCGAAGAAGGCTCGCCGCGTCGCACTGCGCAACGCCATCTTCACGAAGTTCCGTGATGGCGAGGTTGCGATCGCCGGTGGCTGGCCCGAGGGCAAGCCGAACACGAAGGCTGCTCACGGCGTGTTGACCCAGCTGGGCATGGTCGGCAGCGCAACGGTGGTGACGTCCGCCGTGGACACCAACCTGCTTCGCTCGCTGCGCAACGTTCCCCTCGTGGACGTTCGCACGGTCGATGACCTCAACGCTCGTCAGGTGCTGCTGCGCCGCTACCTCGTGCTGACGCCGTCGGCTTTCGAGGCTATCCAGAAGCGCTTTGCCAAGGTGGAGAGCTGATCATGGCCAATCCCAGTCAGTATTACGACGTGCTGCGTCGGCCCCTGGTGACGGAAAAGTCGTCCGGGCTTCAGGGTCGCTGCAACCAGTTCTGCTTTGAGGTTGCCCCGACGACGAACAAGGTCGAGGTCCGCAAGGCCGTCGAGACCCTGTTCTCCGTCAAGGTGGTCAAGGTCAACATGGTCAGCATGCCTTCGAAGACGCGCCGTGCCTTCGGCCGTCCGGGAGAAACCCCGTCGTGGAAGAAGGCTGTGATCACCCTGCGTAAGGGTGACTCGATCGAAATCGTCTAACGGCCCAACCCGAACCAAGCGAACAGAGGCCCTATGCCAGTCAAGGTCTACAAGCCAACTTCGGCCGGTCGCCGCAACTCGTCGGTGCTCGACTTCAGTCATCTGACGAAGGGCAAGCGTCGTGAGAAAGGTCTCACCGAACGCATCGCCGACAAGGCGGGTCACGACGCACTCGGTCACATCACGAGCCGCTTCCGTGGTGGTGGCGCGCGCAAGATGTACCGCAAGGTCGACTTCCTTCGCAACAAGGATGGCGTGCCGGCGGTCGTCGCGGCCATTGAATACGATCCGAACCGCACCGCCGACCTGGCGCTGCTGCACTACGCCGACGGCGAGAAGCGCTACGTGCTCGCGCCGAAGGGGCTCACGGTCGGAATGAAGGTGGTCTCGGGCGAGAAGTGCGATCCTGAAGTCGGCAACTGCATGCCGCTGGAGTCGATTCCGGTCGGCCTGCAGGTCCACAACGTCGAGATGCAGCCTGGTCGCGGCGGCCAGATTGCTCGGTCGGCTGGCAGCACCTGCCAGCTCATGGCTCGGGACGGCGATCACGCCGTGCTGGTCATGCCCTCGGGGGAAATGCGCAAGGTCAACATCCGTTGCCGTGCGACCCTGGGCGAGATCGGCAACGCCGATTGGCAGAACATTCGTTGGGGCAAGGCGGGGCGTGTTCGTCACCTCGGCCGTCGTCCCCACAATCGTGGCACCGCCCAGAACCCAGTTGCACACCCGATGGGTGGTGGCGAAGGTCGTACCGGTGGTGGTCGTCATCCGTGCTCGCCGACCGGCAAGCTGGCGAAGGGTGGTAAGACCCGTCGCGGCAAGGCGCGCAGCAATTCGTACATCCTCCGTCGTCGCCCGCCGGGCAAGCACGTGGCCGTTGGTAGCGGCAGCTAACCCGCAATCGCCATCCAGGAAGTAATCCGATGAGCCGTAGCATCAGCAAGGGCCCCTTTGTTCACCCGAGCCTTCTCAAGAAGGTCGAGGCGCAGAACAAGAGGAATACCAAGGACCCGATCCAGACGTGGTCGCGCGCCAGCGTGATCCTGCCGGACTTCGTGGGTCACACGTTCAATGTGCACAATGGTCGCGTGTTCCTGAAGGTCTACGTGACCGAGGACATGGTTGGCCATCGTCTCGGCGAGTTCTCGCCGACCCGTACCTTCCGTGGCCACTCGAGCAAGAAGGGCGAAGCCAAATGAGCTTTGAAGTTCGTGCAGTCCATCGTGGCGCCCGCATGGGTGTCTACAAGGCTCGCTTGGTCCTCGCGTTGATCCGTGGCCGCACGGCCAACGAGGCACTCGACCAGCTGCGGCATGATCGCCACCGTGCTTCGCGCTACATCTACAAGGTGTTGGCGTCGGCCGTCGCGAACGCACTGCAGAACCCCTCGGTCCGTGCCAACCGCCTCGTCGTCTCCAAGACGTTTGCGCAGGACGGCCCGCTGCTCCAAGGTGGTCAGCGCATGCGCCCAGGTCCGCAGGGCCGAGCCATGCCGATCAAGAAGCGCACCTGCCACATTCACGTCCACGTTGCTGATCCGCAAGCTGCCGCTCCGACCGGAGTGCAGGTTGACGGAGGTGAGAACTAGACATGGGCCAGAAGATCCATCCGACCGGCTTCCGCATCGCGATCACCGAGCAGTGGCGTTCGCGCTGGTATGCGAACAAGAAGGACTTCTCGAAGTACCTGATCGAGGACCACAAGATCCGCAAGTTCATCCGCAAGGAATGGCAGTTTGCTGCGATTCCCAAGGTGGAGATCGAACGCACGGGCGAGTTGGTCACCGTCTTCGTTCACACGGCCCGTCCGGGCGTGCTGATCGGCAAGAAGGGCACCAAGGTCGACGAGTTCCGCATGGAACTCGAAAAGCTCACCGGCAAGCCGGTGCGCATGAAGATCATCGAGATCCATCGCCCTGAGATGGAAGCGAACCTGGTCGCCGAAGCGGTCGCCGAACAGCTCGGCAAGCGCATCAACTACCGTCGCGCCCTCAAGAAGGTCGCCGATACGTCGATCGCTGCCGGTGCGAAGGGCATCAAGATCCGCGTCAGTGGTCGTCTGCAAGGCGCTGACATGTCGCGCGTTGGCAACTATCGCAAGGGCCGCGTTCCCTGCACGACGCTGCGCGCGCAGCTCGACTACGGTTTCGCGGTGTGCGCGACCAAGTATGGTTCGATCGGATGCAAGGTCTGGATCTTCAAGGGCGAGTATGGCCCTGGTGAGACCACGAATGGCTTGCTTCCCGTCCGCCCGT
>JADZDL010000187.1 GCA_020851075.1 Planctomycetota bacterium
AAAAGCGGGCTCTCGATCTGATCGAGGGTATTGCTGCGATGAACGCGTAGACAGTAACCGCGCATGATCAATCATCACATCTATAGGATGCACGCCAACATGCGCTTCAACCCCCCTGGAACTTCAGATTAATAGTATCCGGAGGGTGGGCGGAAGTCATGGCCGCCGTGATCGAGGCGAATGTCCCCGTGACCGCGCGCGTGATATCTGGAGTCGTGCGGACCTATTCGCATGATGTAGATACATTAGTTATGTTAGATCACGTTGTGAAGAATGATCTTGGTTTGGATCAACGACCATGCGCTCTGAACGGCCGCGCGTCACTCGTGTTGGAGGATCCGGGGCTACGGATCGTGAGTGAGCACGGCGAGGGTCAAGAGTGGTTGACCCAGGAAGTTGTGGGGTTGCTGCCTTTCACTGATGGCGTACTGGACTTCTTGCCGAGCCCTTCTTGGCAAGAGCAATTGTCCTGGGAGGCTGATCCAAGGGATCCTCTGGTCTGGAGTCGTGACGGCCGCCGCGTGGCGTGGTTCGAACGATTCTTTGGCCCCCCGCGCGACGTCTGGCCTGGGGACTTTGTCCACCGGCAGCCGGTGCTGGGCCGGTGGGTCTGCGCTGTAGAGGAGTGGCAGCGCATTGCAGAAATCATGGGCAAGCCTATTCGCCGCACTCGGGAAAAGCTCGGGCGCATTGTGAAGCACTGAATGCGGGCGACTGTGATGCCAACATGATTCCGGATCACCGCAAGCCGACCTACGTCTCGCATTCGACTCTCAGCGCCTATCCTGATCCTCCCCACACGCTTGGCCCGCCACACAAGGTGGCTCCTCATTGGACCGAATAGCGCCGGTCGAACAGGTCGGGCTTCACGTGGCTAGTGGCGGGCGACTCCGTGCCGACCTAGCTTCGCGCTGCTGGCTGCGAAGGCGCACACGACGCCACAACGCGGACGAAACTGACGGATGCTGCCTACGCAGCAGGCGCCCGCGCAAGTCCAATCGACGCCCAGGCGGCGAGAGCGTCGGCCAGGCGATCGAGTGGCGCGCACAACTGCGCAAGCAACTGGAGTCGATGCAAGGTGCCGATGGGCGTGGCGCAACGACCGCTGGTACGAAGGTCTCGACATCCTCTGCACCTGCTACGCGCTGCTGGCACTCGAGAACTGTCGCTAACCGCGCCGCCACTTGCGGCTCTTGCGTTCGCGTCTTCGCACCACCACGCCCCGCGAGCTTCAACGCGCCGGAAGATCGATCGTGAGCTGCACCGCCTCTGCAAGCGACGGAACCACGAGTTCGGCGGTGACGACGCGGCCGTCATCGACCTGGCACTCGAGTTGGTAGCGACCAAGAGCGAAAGCCTCCTGCACCACCAGTGGCGTGCGTCCTTCGGGGAACGTCTGCAGTACGGCGTGCAATTGTCCCTGCTCATCGCGACAGAGCACCTGCACACGACGTTCGGGGTTGGTCGGCCCGAGGTCGCGGAACGTGATCTGCGCCTCTATGCACGCACGGCCCTGGATCACCACTTGGCTGGATTTTCCGCTCTGCACTTCGATGTTGGCACGCAGGACCTGGGCGGCCTTGTTACTGCCCCTCTTCCTTTCGGGATGAACTTCGACCAGATAGCGCCCTGGCTGCAACCCCGCGAGTTTGCCCTTGCCCCGCTCGAGCACACCGCCGCTGATCGACTCACCGGACGCGGTGTACAACCTCACCAATTGTGAATCGACGGGTTCGCCGTCCACATCCGTGACCGCGTAGTCCACTTCGCCGCCAGGCTGCACGACGACATCCGCGAGCACACGTTCTTCGTCGGGTTGCAGTTCGACGGCGCCGAGCGGGAGTTGCCCCGTAGCCTTCGTGTAGGCCAAGACCCGGTAGCGTCCCGCAGAGATCGGACCAAACGCAAATGCGCCGGTGCCAGGATCGAGCTGCACGCTATCGCTGGTGAGAACGCGGTCGCGCAACAACGACACCGAACCTTCCAGTGGCTTGCCATCCATATCGACGATGCGCCCACGCAGACGCGCTGTCGGCAGATCGCGCACGCCAAGCAGGATCCGCAGATCCGCCGTCTCCGGCGCCACACGACGTACTTCGCGCAGCACGCTCTCACCGACCGCAACCTGCACGCTGCACGGTTTGTCGCCGACCTGCTGCAGAAGAAACGTCCCGTCAGCACCGGCATCGAACCAGCGCTGAACCCGTTGAAAGTTCGGGTGCACGACACCGACCTTGGTGCCCGGCAGAGGCACTTCCCCGGGGCCGAGCACGATGCCGCGGATGGTCTTGCCGATGCCGAGTACAGGGTTCCATTCCGTGGTCGCGCCAGCCGTCAAGAGCAGGCTCGCCCGCGCACTCGCTTCGCCATCGTTAGCTACCAAAGATACCGATTCGGGCGCTGCGGGAAGGTTCTCCAAGCGAAATCGCCCCGCTTCATCGGTCGTCGTGCTGCACGACGGAAACGAGAAGAACTCATCACCGAAGCGGACCGTCGCCTTCACAACCGGTTTGCCGGCACTGTCGCGCACAACGCCGGCGACCATAGCCCCATCGACGAGCGTGACCGTGATCGACTCCGTCCGACCCGCCGTCGTGACGATTTGTTGTCGCAGCGGACCAAACCCCACAGCCCACACATTGAGCGGCACATCACCAACAGGCAGCCCCGTGGCCACAAATCGGCCATCGCGCCCCGTCAGCCGCCGCTCCGGGTTCGGCTGGATGAAGTTCCTGTTGCCGCTATTGGTGACACCGCCACCCGGCGGCCCCACGAGCACCGTCGCCCAAGGCACGGGCTGACCGCGGATGTCGACTACGAGGCCCTGCAACCCCGCCGCGGGGCCGCGCAGCTTCAGTTCGACGTTCTCGAACGATTGCCCCGGCGTAGCCACGAACTGCTGCATCAGCGACGGCACGTGTCCGTCGGCTTCTGCGCCGAGATACTGGAAACCTGACAATCCCACCCGGAACGCTCCGGCCGCATCGCTGCGTCCGACCTCGCCACCCGAAGACCAGTTGCTGCGTTTTGACAACCACAGCCGCGCGCCGGCGACCGGACGGCCATCGGCATCCATGACGCGCCCGGTAACAAACGCGATTTCCGTGGCGAGCAGCTCAAGGGCGCGCAGCTCGCCGTCGCCCAAAGTCACCGCAGTCACCGCCTGATCGCTTCTTAACAGACTGCCTGCGACGTAGTAGGTGCCCGGGGCAAGGTGATCCAACCGCGCCACACCAGCGTCGTCCGTCAACGCCTCGCGATGGCCCAGCATCGAACCGCCAACATAGTTCGCGTGCACCCAGGTGCCGACCACCGGCGCCTTGTCCTGCGCGCGGCGAACGAGAACGTGCAGCGCGGCAAAACCGGGCTCGCCACTCGTGGCGGGAGGCGGCGCTGGCGCACGTTCCGGCGCGGCATCCGAGACGAGAGCCAGTGGCTGCTTGGGCTCCTGCCCACCAGCCCCCACCTCAGCGCTCACCACCACCGCACCCGATTCCGGCGAACTCTCCGAGGGCGACTCCCGCAGCATGTTCCACACGACACTGCCCAACAACAGCAACACCAACGGCACCGCGAGCAGGAACTTCTTCGCCATGAGCAGACCTCCGATCTTCGCCGTTGTGATTGCCAGGCCACCCACTGGAACAGGTACGGGGACCGCACGCGCCGCCGCCAACACCCCCACGCGCACCGCGGCAATGGCTGCGCCATCGACCACCGCGAGCACGGCGAGGCCGGCGACGAAACCGCCAGGCAGGTGCCGCCGCAATTGCTCCAGCGCGCGCACCAGCTGCGTCCGCACCGTGCCCGCCGGACGCGCGAGCCGTTCGGCGATCTCCTTGCCGTTCAAGCCTTCTTCGAGATGCAATCGCAGCACTTCGCTGTACGGGACCCCGAGCCGGTCGCGCACCGCGCCCACCGCGTGTTCGAGTTCCTTCGCCGCGGCCTCGGCAACCGCATCCACCACCCGATCCGCAGGTGCCGACACCACCGTCGCCCGCTGCCGCTCGCTGCGCAACTTCCTGGCTTGATTGCCAAGCAACCCTAGCAGCCACGGCAGCACGGGCCGGCCGAGCTCAAACGACGCGCGCGCTTCGATCGCCTGCAGGAACGTGCGCTGCAGCAGATCCTCGGCGTCGGGGCGGTTGCCCACGAGCCACAGCGCCACGCGCATCAAGCGGCCCGCGGTGCGATCGAACACATCCGCGAGCGCGTCCGGATCCCCGGTGCGGCAGTAGTGCGCGAAGCGCTGGTCGGTGTGGTCGCGGCCGAACATGTGCCCGGAATGCCGCGGACGGGCTCTTCGTGCTACATCCGGTTCCGGAATTCAGGCACCTTCTGGTCTCCTGGCCAACGCGGCAGGCGTACTGCCTCGGTGAGTCCGCACCACCTCAGCATTAGGCTCGACAAACCGTGGTGATCCTCGGCCCACTCCCTACCGTGCCAAATCCGGAGTTCGCGAGCCCGCCACCTGTCAAGGCGCCCCCATCCACCTCGCTGCACGCACCAAGGCCGCCCCATGACCTTTTGCCGCTTATTCACCGCCCCCCTCAAGCTGCTGGCCTGCGCCATCGTCGCCGCAGCCGCCTCGCCACAGGACCCCGCCGCCGCCACCACCCCGGTCGACCCGGCTGTTCTCGCCACGCAGATCGGCGCCTACCTGCAAGCCCATCACACGCAGCGACAATTCGACGGCACGGCGTTGGTCGCCGACAATGGCAAGGTCGTCTACGAGGGCGCCTTCGGCCTCGCCAACGCCGACTGGAACATCCAGAACGACCTCGACACGAGGTTCCGGCTCGGCTCCATCACCAAGCAGTTCACCGCGATGCTGGTGCTGCTGCTGGTCCAGGACGGCAAGCTCGAACTCGACGCGCCGATCGTTCGCTACCTGCCTCTATTTCCGGCCGAGAGCGGCAAGCAGGTGACGATCCACCACCTGCTCAGTCACACGTCCGGCGTTCCACGCGTCACCGAACGACCGCATTGGCGCGAAGAACTGCAGCAGCACTTCTCGGTGGAACAGTTCGTGGCCAGGTTCTGCACCGGCCCGCTCGAGTTTGAGCCAGGCACGGAGTTCCGTCAAAACAACCGCGGTTACTACCGGCTTGGTGCCATCGTCGAAGCGGTGACGGGGCAGACCTACGCCACGGCCCTGCGCGAACGCATCCTCGCGCCGCTGCAGATGAACGACACCGGCTGTGAAGCCGAAGGCGAAATGCTCGAGAAGCGCGCAACCGGCTACGAGCTGCTGCTCGGCAAACGGCGTCTCGCGCCTCAGACCGACATGGGCAATCACTTCTCGAGCGACGGCATGTATTCGACCGCGCGCGACCTCTGGAAGTGGAGCCAGGCGCTGAGCTCGCAGCGACTTCTCACCGGGATGCTCGCGCAGCGCATGTTCACGCGCGGCGAGAGTGACTACGGCTACGGCTGGCACATCGACGACCGCGGCATGTGGAGCGGGTCGTTCAACGTCGTTCCAACCGATGGTGCGATTCCTGGCTTCCGCACGCTGATCGGGCGGATTCCCGCGCGTGGGCAGTGCATCATCCTGCTCAGCAACTCGGGCTATTGGGCGGTCTCCGACGCGGCCCTGGGCATCGCGGCGATTCTCGAGGGCAAGCAGCTCGAGGGGGCACCCCAGCCCCCCGCGTGGACCTTGGCTCAGACCATCCTCGATGACGGTGTCGAGGTTGGCCTCGCTGCACTTGCCAAACTGCCGCAGTCGATTCGCGAGACTCCGCGTTTGCCCGCGGGCGAAGTGGAGTCAACGATCGACCTGCTCGGCTTCCGTTTACTCAAACAACACCGCGTCGAAGAGGCGGTAAGGTTGTTCGAATTCAATACTCGCGCCTTCCCAAAATCCTCGAAGCGATGGGACAGCCTCGGTCAAGCGCATCTAGAGGCTGGCAACAGCAAACTCGCGCTCGTGAACTTCCGCTTGGCGTCCGAACTGGAGCCGTGGAACGCGACGGCCAAGGCGAAGGTCGAGGAGTTCGCGAGCAAGTAGACGCGCGGGCCGCGCTATTGGCGCCGTTCGAGCGCGTTGGTCAGCCGGCGGGACGCTGCTCCCCCCCACGGCCTGCTCGCCTCCTATCGCCTGGCACCCACCGCCATGGTCACGCGCGCTTCCGCTGGGCGGTGACGAGGCTCAGGCCACCGAGTTCCTCTATCGGCATGGACCGGAACGGTTCCACGAAGGTACTACGCAGCTCGTCACCGACGGCCATGGGGCATTCCAGGGTGTGCTCGATGACCTCCAACCCAGCCTCCTCGAATCGACGCCGGAAGCCACCCGCCCTCTCGCGATTGCAGCCGAACACGAGTTCGGGACCCATGGGCTCGCTCAGGAACGCGAGCGGGTGGACCTTCGGGTCGTTGTAGTGGCGATGATCTCTCAGATCGACCACATGTGCGTGGACTCCACCGGGTCGGGTAATCCTGGCTAGTTCCGCAATTGCTTTGTCCAGTTCGGGAACATGCTCCAGAAAGGCGCTCGAGGCGATGATGTCGACGCTGTTGTCGCCGAGGGAGAGGTTGTGCACCGATTCCTGCAAGAACCAGATCCGATCTCGGTCGAGGCCCCCGATATCACCATCGGCCAACTTCGCGAGGTCCAGACAACTCAGGTTCTGCAAAATCTCGGCGCGCGTAATCGGATAGTCGGCGAAGACATACCGGGGATTGATCAGCAGCATGGCCGCTGTTCGTGCCAGCCCTTTCGCTGCTTGTCGGACGTCATGGACCGAGTCCAGATCCACACCGAATACGCGTTTCGCGCCCAAGGCGAGAAAGGCAAGCGAGAGTCCAAGCGGATGGATGCCACCGCACCCGATGTCGAGCACCGTCGCCCCCTGCAGCGACGGCATGAGGCCCCGGAATCGGCGGTACCTGTTCCAGAAGCTGTTCGCCAGGCGCTTCCGCCCAAAGCGATTCTCATGGACGTCCAGTTTGTCCTCCAACTCCATTTGCAGTTTCACACCGAGCATCACTCCCTGCGATCCCTCTCCCAGCCCATTGCCTTCTCGCAGTCGCGCTAGCAAATCGCCAGCAACTTCGAGTGTCGAGAGTTCGCGCAAGCGGGCTGATCGAGCCCCTGCCGACCAACCAAGAGTACCGGCTGGCAACGCCACGCCGGCGAGAGAGTTCTTAGCTGGCGTCTTGATCGCAGCATCCCCGGCGCGATCCACTTCCTTCTCAGTCCCGTCGTCTTGCATGGTATTCCATCAGTTGCAGCTTGGAGACCGCCCCGTTTCCCAAGGAAGTCGAAGGCCCCCATTGTGCCCGCGCAGGAAGGGTGCGTCCATCCATCCTAGGCAAGTGTCGTTTTCCTAGAGACCCTGCACTACGGCCTACGCGAGGTCCCACGCCACAATCCCCGCCTGGTCCAGCACTTCTACCCAGGATCCACCCTCCGTTGCCGTCGCAGCCCTAGATAGAGCAGCAGCGTCACCGCCAGAGCCCAGCCGATGTCGTCGCGCATGGGGTTGGCAAACACGATCCACAGAGCCGTTGCGGTCCACCACAGGGGCAGCAACCACGAGAACGTGCCACGCGCGTAGCGCCAGCAGGCGAGCCAGATCGCGACGATGCTGAGCACGGCCCCGGGCCACGCCGTGAGCACTTCGACCCCGCGCAGACGCACACTGCAGTTCATCAGCACAAGCCCACTGAAGAACAGGAACGCCGCGGCGGCCCGTCCCCCCGATCGGCCCCGCCATCGCACGGCGGCGAATGCGGAGATCATCGCCGTGAGGACGAGTAGCAGCAGGCCCACGAGCTTTGCCGACGCATCACTCAAGAACGCCATCAAACGGCTCGGCGTGCCCTGTACGCGCTCCGCGAGCCACTCCGGCACCACAACTCCACTCGCGATTGCCCGCTGCACCGTGCGCGCAAGTGCCGGCGCGAGATCCGCCGCGCGCAGCCCTTCCCATGCGTATTCACGCAAGGCGGGAACTTCGGTCGTGAGCGCCAGGCGCAGCAAGAACGCAGTTCGCGACGGCGTTGCAGGTTGGCCCGCTGCTTCGCCAAATGCGGCAGCAGGCGATAGCTTCAAGGCCTCGATATCTCCAGCGAACAAGCGCGCGCGCCGCCGCTCTTCTTCGAAATAGCTGCGAAAGTCGAGATTGCTTGCACGACCAGCAACATCCATCCTCGTGAGTGCATCGATGTGCGCGGTCATGGGGAGAAAGTTCGCGGCAACCACGAGTTTCAGTGCATTGAGCATCGGCACTTCGCCCGCCTTCACCAGCCCGTCCAGCGTTGCTCCGAGGGCCCGTTGCCAGTCACCAATCGTCCACGCGATGGTCGCGTGCGATGCAGGTTCGAGATAAGCGCACGTGATCGTATCGACCTGCCACTGACCACCCGCACCGACGGTGAATGCGCCATCCGTGAATGTCACGCAGCCCGGCACCAGGTCATTGTCACCACCGTGCTGCCCGCGCACCGCTGATTCCCGCAACAGCACCTGGGCATCGGCCTGCGGAATGTCGCCGCGCACACCATCCTGGGTCCAACGCAACTTCGCCGTGCCATGGACCGCCAACGTGCCGGGCAGTGACACAGGTCGCTCGAAACCAATGTGGTATTCGAGCTCGCCGAGGTCTGGCGTCGCGTACTCGTTCCAACGCACCATCTCGTCGATGCGGATCGGCAGTTCCTTCTGCCACAAGAGATGCGGCTGCGGCGCGCCGTCAAAGAAGCCGAGCGTCGCCACGCGCAATATGTAACGCTCGTCGGGCACCGCGTGCAGAGCGCGCTCCCAACGCGCGATGAGCTCCGGGAACGTGATGCCCAAGAACGGCACCGGCACACTGGCATTGGTAGAGCTTGGTTACTGGTCCTTGTTGAAGAAGCAAGTCCCGAGTAACCAAGCCCCCCTTTCCAACCGTGCGTGCGATTTTCCCGCACACGGCTGACCGATGGTCTTGTTCATGCCGTCTT
>JADZDL010000188.1 GCA_020851075.1 Planctomycetota bacterium
CGCCGTTGTCCACGTCTCGACATCAAACAGCAGCGGCAGCGCCCACGCCGTGAGGTCGTAGAACTCGGTGTCGAGACGGCGCGCCTCACGCCGCTTCTGTTCCTCGAGAAACCCCGCACTCATTGGAAAGTGCGGATGCAGCAACACATACGCGAGCGTACTCGCCGGCTGCGCCATCGACACGAGCAACGAGCCGGCCGGGAACACCTGCTCCTTCGCTTCTCCGCCACCCAGCGGGCTTGCGGCAACCTTCTGCTCGCCCTGCAGGCGCTGCACTTCGATGCCCTGCGCAATCAGCAGATTGGCGAGCCGCACGAGCCGCGTCCGATCCCCGCGATTCGGGAACACGTAGTCGCGCACCGGGCCATTCGCTCCGCGCTGAACACCAGCGCGCCGATGCTGCAGGAACGAGCGCAGCGCCCCGTCGCGGCCGTTCGCGAGCGTTTCCAGCGTCGCCATCGAAGCCGTGAAGTGGCGATGCACACCATCGCGATAGAACAGCAGGCTGTCGTCCTTGCGCCGGTAGACGAGGCCACGCGAGCTCGCCATCTCGAAGGTCATCCCGATGCTGCCCTGGAACGTCGGCCAGCCTTCGCCATACCCCGGATAGAACGAGTCGTAGTTCTCGCGCGTGAAGTAGTCGAAGCCGAACCGATCGAACGCGCGCGCGTTGTTCTTGCCGTAGCGCGTGAGCCATTCGCGCTGCAACGGCGTGATCTCGCCATGCAGCGGCTCCGCTGGCGGCGCGAAGTAGTAGGTCGCGTTGCCGCCCATCTCATGCAGGTCAACGTAGACGAGCGGCCACCAGTCGAGGAACGCGCGCACGCGCGCCTGCGTCTCGGGCTGCGACATCGCGAACCAATCGCGGTTCATGTCGAACAACGCATGATTGACGCGACCACCAGGCCACGGCTGGCTGTGTTCGGCCCCGAGCGGCGTCGCATCCGGAAACCTGCCCCGCGCGGCCTTCGTACTGTGCACGAACCGATCGCGGCCATCGGGGTTCTGCAGCGGGTCGACGAGTACAACGCACTCGGCGAGGATCTTGGCCTGCACCGGATCGTTGGTGGCGGCGAGCAGGTGGTAGAGCACGAGCATCGCGGCATCGGTGCCCGACGGTTCATCGCCATGCACGCAGTTGGCGAGCCAACCCACCGCCGGCAGGTCGCGCAGCAGCTTCTCGGCCTCAGGCTCGGCGAGCCCACGCGGGTCGGCGAGCCGGTGCATACCCTGCTGAATCGCCGGCAGCCGCGCAAGGTTCGCTTCGGTGCCGACGACCGCATAGTAGAGCTTGCGCCCCTCCCAACTCTGGCCGTACTCGACTAGCCGCAAGCGCGTGGGTGCCGCGGCGGCGAGCGCCTGCAGGTACTTCTCGACCTCGGCAGACGCGCTGATCTCGGCACCAAAGACATGGCCCGTGACCTGTTCGATGGTCGGGATGCGCGGATCGTACGTGATGCCCGGAGCGAACGGTTGCTGCGGTGCCGGCGCCGGGTCGGGAACCTGCGCGGGCGCGAGCGCAACTGGAA
This sequence comes from Planctomycetota bacterium, assembly GCA_020851075.1. Taxonomy (GTDB): domain Bacteria; phylum Planctomycetota; class UBA1135; order UBA1135; family UBA2386; genus JADZDL01. The sequence continues at coordinate 1,530 of JADZDL010000188.1, forward strand.
GGACGGCGAGGAGGGCGGCGAGCAGCGAACGGGTGGCGTGACGCATGCGGGGTTGGACTCTACGCCTTGCACATTCCGCAAGGAACTGCACTTCCCCCCGTACAGACCGCGAGGCCGTCACCCGTTCCGGGTCACGGCCTCGCGTGTTCGACCATCACACCGGCTCAGTTGCCGACGATCATGCCGGCGGCATCCGACAGCACCGCGCCGAGCGCGTTGAAGCCTGGATCCAGCACGAGCGCCTGGTTGTAGAGCGGCAGGCCGCTGAGGCCCGGATCGTTCGGGATCACGAAGTTCCAAGCGGCCGTGTTGCCCGCACCGAGCAGCAGCGTGGTCACATCGGTGCTGACGCGGCCAAAGCAGCCGGGCGCGCCATACACGGTCACGTCAAACGGCAGCGCGCCGAAGACCGAGTTCGTGTTGCTGAAGCCCGTCATCATGACGCCGATCGACGTCGGCATGTTGCTCACGTTGACCGTCAGCGTCGTGCCCAGCTGCGGGCGGTTGGCGGTGAAGTGCGGCGTGCCCAACGAACCCGCGCAGCCCGGCGCGAAGAAGCCGTAGCCAGCTTCGCCCGTGATGTTGTGCGTGGAGTAGTAGAGCGTGCCGCACCAGCCGCGCGGCGAGTTGAGGTTGGTGCCCGTGAACGGGCCAGCCGTCGACAGCGAAGCCGCACCGGCGGTCAGCGACAGGTCGCCGTTGCCGTAGGTTGTGAGCGCGGTCAGGCTCACGTAACGCGCCGTGATGCCGACGTAGCGCATCGCGATGCCGTACGAACCGGCGGGCAGGTAGATCGGCTGCGCGAAGGCGGCGTTGGACGGAGCGCCCGAAACCGCATTCGAGGTGCCGCTGGCCTGGCCGACAAACGTCCACGGCGCGGGAGTCAGCGCCGAGCCGACGTAGCTGCCGGTCATCACGTACCAATCGACCGTGAAGGGCGTGCTAAGCGTCGTCGACACCGAGTCGAACGAGCTGATCAGGACACCATTCGGGTTCAGCACGTTGAGGTCGTAGTAGAGGGTCGCCGGCACACCGACGCTGTTGTTGGCCACGAGCACCGTCGTGAGCTGCTGGGCCGCGACGACCTGCTTCGTAAGCACCGAAGGTGCCGAGCAGAGGCGCGTCGCCGTCAGGGTCACATTGACCGGCAGCGTGTTCGGGTAGACCCAGGCCGGGTTCTGCGCCGTGCTGTCGATGAGGTTGTCCCCGTCGAGGTCCCATGCCCAGCTCGTCGCCGGCACGTTGGACGTGTCCGTGAACTGCACCGTGAGCGGGCCGATCACCTGATAGGTGAAGTTCGCCGCGATCGCGTCGGTCGTGATGTAGGCCGTCTTCGTGTGCGTGTTCGGCGCGTGCGTGCCGTCCGTCACCGTCAACGAGACGTTGTAGGTGCCGCAGTTCGCGTAGACGAAGGACGGGTTCTGCAGGTTGCTGTCGATGACGCTGTCGCCATCGAAGTCCCAGGCCCAGCTCGTGATGCCGTTGGGATCACTCGTGAACGTGCTGTCCGTGAAGTTGACGGCGAGCGGCGAAACACCACCCGTGACGTCCGCCGTGAAGCCCGCGTAGAGGCCCGAAGCCGGCGTGTAGGTAAACTCCAGCACGTTGGCGATTTCGCCCGCGATGGACGTCGCCGTTGCGGCCGGCGGGTTGGTCAGGCTGTAGACGCGCCGCGCATTCGCGGTACCCGTGGTCGACACGGCATCGAGCGTCGGCGTGTTCGCGATGGTGCTGCCGATGATCATCGTGTCGATGGTCAGGTCACCCAGCGACGGGTCGTAGAGGAACGGCTGCGAGAAGGTGACCGTCGCGTAGAACGGGCCTGGCACACCGGCCGTCGACGCGCCAGCTGCGATCGTGAACGGACCGTTGTAGACGTTCGTCAGGTCGTTGCCGTGGTTGGCCGCCCAAGTCGTGGAGATCGTGGTGAAGTCGATCGGCGCCGTCGACAGGTCCATCGTCAGCGTCGACGTAGCACCCGTCCAGGTCGTCGTCGTGGCGTTCGCGCGATAGCTGATCTGTGAGATCAGGATCGGGAAGTTGACGCCGTTGTTCGTGAAGTGCGTGCTGTCGTAGATGTAGATCAAACGACCGTTGGCAATATCGAGCGGATACCCCGTCGACGAGTTGCCATCCACTGCAGCGGCGGCGGAAGGAACCACGAGAGTTTGAGCAAATACCGGCGCAGAGACTGCGGCGGCAATGAGCAGGGCTTGGAGTCTTGACATGGAGTCGATCTTGGGTGTTTACGACGGCATGGAGGCCGCCAGGGCTACCCAGTCTAGGCGCACCGGTTCGCGTCGCAAGGTGGGGTGACCGATGCACCAATCGCAGCCCGGCAAGAACGAGCTCCTGCGGACGCGCACGACAGAAACACAACGACCCGGAAACGCCCATGTCATGGGCAGTTCCGGGTCGTCGGCGGGCACTCGAGAGAACCCGAGCGGACCGCAGCGGACCATTCCGCCGCGGTTCCTTTCCCGATCACTCGCTGTCAGTTGCCGATCATCATGGCCGCGGCATCCGACGTGACCGCGCCCAGCGCATTGGCCGTCGGGTCCAGGGCCAGCGCCTGCGTGAAGAACTGCAGGCCGATGAGGCCGGGACCAGCCGGGACGCTGAGGCTCCAGGTGGCGCGGTTGTTGGCGCCGAGCAGCAGCGTCGTCGCATCCGGGGCAACCCGGCCAAAGCAGCCGGGCGCACCGTAGACCGTCAGATCGACGGGCAGCGGACCAAACAGCGACGAGGTGCGGCTGAAGCCAACCAGGAAGAACGCGACGTTCGCCGGCAGGTTGTCGACCTCCACCGTAGCGGACGTGCCGACCCGGGGCTGCGACGTAGCGACGTTGCCGGGCACGCCGAGCGAGCCAGCGCAGCCTTCGCCGATGTAGCCGTAGCCGGCGGCGCCGACCGAGCTGCTCGTCGAGTAGTAGAACGAGCCGTTCCAGACGCGCGGCGAGAACTGCGTCGACGTCGCGGCCGGTCCAAAGATCGGCGGCGATTGCACGAGGCCTGCCGTGATCGACAGATCGGCATTGGTGTAGGTCTGCGCCGCGCCGAGGTTCGTGTAGACGGGCGATGCACCCACCTGCTCGATCGCGAGACCGTGCGTGCCGGCGGCGAGGTAGAGCGGCGGGACAAACTGCACAAACGTGCGCTGGCCCGTGCCACGCGATACACCGTTCGCGGTGCCGACGAGGCGCCACACCGCAGCGTTCTCGACGCTGCCGACATAGGTGCCACTCTTCTGGTGCACGTTCACCGTCACCGCGCCGTTGGCGGCAACGCTGCTATTCACGTGCATGCCGCAGATCGTCACACCCTGCGGATTGGTCACCGTGGTGTCCACGAAGTTCGTGCCGCCGGTCACCGTGCCGTTGATGATGAGGCCACTCTGGAAGGTCGTCTCCAGCGCCGAGGCAACCGCAATGCGCTTCTGCAGCGTCACCGCTGGCTGGCAGGCGAGCGTGGTGATGAGTCGCACGTTCACTTCGTCACAACCGTTCGTGTACACCCACACCGGATTCTGCTGCGTCGAGTCGGTGAGGCCGTCCCCGTCAAGGTCCCAGTCCCACGTCGCTGGCGTCGGCGAAGACGTGTCCGTGAACTGCACGAGGTTGGCCCCGATCAGCGTCGACGTGAAGGACGGTACGACGATGTCGGTCTGCACGTAGTTGACCTTCGTGACGGTCGTCGGTCCGACGGCGTCCACGATCGTCAGCGAGACCGTGTAGGTGCCGCACTGCGTGTAGGTGTGGAGCGGGTTTGGCAGGCTCGAGTCGATGACGTTGTCACCATCGAAGTCCCACGCGTACGCCAGGATGCCGCCGGCATTGCCCGAAACGGCGAAGTTCGTGAACTGCACGGGCAATGGCGAAGCGCCGCGCAGAGGCGTGCCCGCGAAGTCGACGGCGACTGCGCCCGAGATGTAGTAGAGCGCGATGTTGGCGTGGCGCGGCGAATTGCCACCGGCCGTCCCACCAAAGGGATTCACGAGGTCCGACGAACGCACGCGAGCACTCACCATGTTCAGCGTTGCTTCGGCATTGCTGTAGCTCGTCGGCAGGTTTGGCACCGGCGTCACCGGGTTGGTGTAGACCGGGTTGCAGCCGACATAGTGCAGCGCCATGCCGTAGGTGCCGGGCGCGAGGTAGAACGGCGTCGGCAGCACATAGGCAACTCGACCACCCGTGTGCGTGCGCGTCGCCGTAGCAACTTGCGTCCACGCCGCGGCGTTGAGCTGATTGCCGACATGCGTGTTGCCAGCGGCGGTGATCCAGACACCCAACGTGCCGTTCGTGCCAGCACTCGTGTTGGCGTTGCAATCGATCTGCGTGATCGTGAGACCGTTCGGGTCGACGACCTGCAGGTCGAACAGCTGGGTCACCGGCGGCGGATTCGTGTTGGTGACGACGAGACCGCCGACGAACGCGGTCGTGCCTGGCTGCACACCAGAGTAGAGAGGCGATTGCGCAATCGCAGTGCCGAGGCACAGCAGCGCGGAGAGCAGTGAGAACTTCATGAGGTTGACTCGCGAAAAAGTAAGGGGCGCGGCATCCTAGCTGCGCGTTCGTGTTTGTGGTGCCACGAGGCCAATGCCGACGCCCGCATTTTGCCATGGAAAACGTGCTGAGTTCGCGAGTGCCACTGGCCGGTGCCGGCATGCCCCTGGCACTCTGGCTGGCAGGGCGCTTTCGCTACCACTCAGAATCGGCGTGGCGTAACGAGATCGGGCAGGGGCGCGTACGACGCAACGGAATCGTTGCTGGCGCCGACGACCTGCTGAGCCTGCACGACGAGATCGCCTACCACCCGAAGGACGCCCCGACGCGCGCCACCCCGCCGATTGCCATCGTGCACGACGACCCGGATTTCGTGGTCATCGACAAACCCGCCCATCTCGTCGCCCACACCGAAGGCGCGTTCGCGCAGAACACGTTCCTCGCGGCGTTGGCGGCCCGCTGCGGCGACGGTGTGCACCTCCTGCTCGTGCATCGCCTCGATCGCGAAACGAGCGGCTTGTTGCTGCTGGCGAAGAACGCGGCGACGAACACGCTGCTGCAGCAGCAGTTCGCCGCCGGGGTCGTCCAAAAACAGTACCTGGCCCTAGTTCACGGCCGGGTCCCAAGCGAGCACTTCCTCATCGACGCGGCAATCGGCCCCGCGGCCAACAGCCTGGTGACGGCGCGCCGCGGCGTGCGCGAGAACGGCACCCCAAAGGCCCGCGCCGCGCGCACCGAGGTCTTCGTGCAGGAACGGTTCGCGCAGCACACGCTGCTGCGGCTCGTGCCGCACACGGGGCGCACGCACCAGCTGCGTGTGCACCTCGAACACGTGGGTCACCCGCTGGTCGGCGACAAGATGTACGGGCGCAGCGACGCCGAGTATCTCGACTACGTGCAGCACCTGAAGGCCGATGGCGATCCGGCATGGGACCACCGGCTCGGTGCCGGGCGACAACTGCTGCACGCCGCCGAGCTCACGTTTGTGCATCCGCGCACTGGCGCAGCGCTGCATCTGCAGGCGCCGCTGCCGGCAGATCTGCAGGCCATGCTCGAAGACCTGCGTCGCGAGTAACGACGTTCAGCGCGGCAGCGGCACCAGCACGCGCTTCAAGCTCGCGAGCTTCTTCTGCTGTTCCGGCGTGAGATTCACCTGCCGCTGCACTTCGCGCAGGAACGCGATCTGCTGCTTCATCGCCGCGACCGTGCGCCCGGCCCGCAGCATGTGCAACTTCGACTCCGTCACGTTGCCCGGCGTCGCAAACAGCTCCGGCGAACGCGCCGCCATCGACTCGACGATGCTGCGCACCTTGGTCGACGTCGCTTCGTCGAGCCCCAGTTCTTCGCCGAGCCGATTGCTCGCCACGCGCGCAAAGTCCGCCGCGTCCTTGACCGGCACCGCATCGCTGTAGACGCGCGTCATGAGGCTCGGACGAAACAGGTTGGCGCCGTCGTAGTCCGTCGATCCCTCCGGATAGATGCTCGCGTACTGCTCCGGCGTGAGGCGGCTCGCGACTTCGCTATAGAAGCGTTCCTTCATCTCGGTCTCCGCGAGCAGCTTCTCAAGATCGTACTCGCGCGGCTGGTCGCTGAGCGACTGGTTCTCGACGCTGAACGAACGCACGAGCCCGGCGATCGCATCCCGCTGCGTTGCATCGAGCGACAACCCGGCCGAAGCCAAGGTGCTGGCCAGGCTGTTGGCCACAAACAGCGGGTGCGTGTAGGCACCGTTGGGGCCAAAACCCGGCAATCCCGCCTTCAGGATCGCGGGCAGTTGCGAAACAAGCTGGCTGTTCAGCTGCTGGATCTTGATCGCGAGGTCCGGCGGCACTTCGCCGTCCTTCTCCATCGCCGCCGTCAGTTCCGCGAGCAGCGGCTGCATTTCCTTCGTGACGTCCCCCACAAGCCGCCAGTCGACCTTGCCGAGCGCGTCGGCGAACTTGGGGTCGTCGAACATCACCGGCGCGGTGACGGGCTCCATCGGCTTTTCCTCCGGCGCGGCGGTCTCCGCCACAACAGGTGCTGGCGCCTTTGGGGCCGCCGTGCGCGACGTCTGTAGCGTCTCGTTCTGGCGCTCGAGTTCGAGTACGCGCTGGCGCAGCCGTTCGTTCTCGGCGACCAGGGTCGGAGCCGCGTCGCCACGCGCTTCCATGCGCAGGACCTCGCCGGCCGCCGCCGTTTCGCCGCGCGTGAGCGAATGCCACGTGACGACGCCTGCGACCACCGAAAGCGTCAACACGGACGCTGCGACGACACCATTCTTCACCGTGAACTCCATCGAACGAACCTCCAGTTCTGTTTGTGCTTGCAGGGTCACCTCGCCGAACTCGCCGAGCCGACCCGCGGCCAGGGCGCGGCTGCGCAGGCGATTGCCGGGTCGCGCCGCAAAGGCCACGCGAGCGCCGGTGGCGAGCGCCGTGGCGACCAATCCCTCCGGACGCGCTTCGACCATCTCGATCGATCCGTCGAGCACGGCAAGCTCGACCATCGCAATCCGTTCTTCGCTGCCACCGGGCGTCGAGTGCGCAAACAGCGCCCACGTGCCGACCACACTCGCGAGCATCATCGCCGCGGCGGCCAGCAGGATGAGCCACGGCCGCGGCGAACGGCCGGGCTGCAGTTTGGGCCGCAGTTCGGGCAGCCGTCCCGGCGACGCCTCGCGCAGCGCGAGCAGCACACGCGCCGACAGGTCCGGCGGCTTGCTGCCGTGCAGTTCGTGCAGCGCGGCATCGACCGCGCGGTCATCCCAATCGTTCATGCGCCCTCCGCGTGCCGTTCGATGCAGGCGCGCAAGACAGCGCGCGTGCGTCGCAACAGCGATTTGACGCCGTCCTCACCAAGACTCATGCGCGCGGCGATCTCGCGGCGCGAACGCCTTTCTTCGTAGTGCAGCCGCACGACCTCGCGCGCACGCCCGTCGAGCTGTTCGAGGCAGGACCGCAACCGCACGAGCGATTCCTGACCTTCGTCGTCGCGCGCAAACCCCGTCCACGCCGCTTCGATCGTGTCGAGTTCGGCGAGCGCAAACGGCGGCCGGCGGAACGACTTCACGAACAGGTTTCTCGCCACCGTGCGCAGCCAGGCCGCGCGCGCTGCCGGACCACGATCTTCGTAGGGCGCCCGCAGCAGCTGCAGGAACGTCTCCTGCGTGAGGTCGTCGGCCAGTTCGGCCGTCGCGCCCAGGTAGCGCAGATAACGCCAGACCTCCGTCTGGTGCTCGCGCACGAGGCGGATTACGTCCTGTTCGTCGATCGTACGGAGTCCTGGCACGGCACCAGAATCCCCCGGCGCCAGCGAAGGGTGCAGAAAAATCCGCCAACGACCCGGTCCCAGAGCGAGACGGGGTGTTCAAGAAGTCGACAGTGCACGTCGATCCAGGCTCCGCTCGGGTGCTGGCCGCTGCGGTTTGCCGCCGCGACCGGCCCTGGCACTACCGCGAGGAGCACCGCCCTTCATGAGCATGTCGATACAAGGTCCGAGCCCGGATGGGCTCCTGCGCTCCTTGCAGCGCACCAGCGACCGGCAACAGCGCACCCTGTCGCACCTGGCGACCGGCAAGCGCATCGCCCAAGCGAGCGATGATGCGGCGGGTCTGGCGATCGCGCGCCGCCTCGAAGCCGAGGAGCGTGGCCTAGCCCAGGGCGAACGCAATCTGGCCGATGGCCAGAGTCTCGCCAACACCGCCGAAGGGGCGCTGCAGGGCACGCAGGAGGCCATCAGCCGCATGCGCGAACTCGGCGTGCAGGCCCGCAACGGCACGCTGTCGTCGGCGGATCGCGCCACGATCCAGGGCGAATATGACCAGCTCGCGGCGCAGGTCGACCAAACGGCCGGTGGCACGCGGTTTGGCGATCGCGCGCTGCTGGACGGTTCGGCGAGTGGTGCTGCGGCCCCCGTCATCACGGATGGTGCCGGCGGCGAGACGCCGGTATCGATCGATGCCGCCGATGCCACGGCGCTTGGCATTGCGGGCCGCGATGTCAGCGACCCGGCGACCCTGCAGGCGCTCGACGACGCGAGTGCGCAGGTGTCGGCGGCGCGCGGCGCCCTCGGCACGGCGAGTTCGAGCTTCTCGCACCAGAGTGACGCCATCGCCACTTCGCGCGCCACGGCGGCCGCGGCACGTTCGCGCATCGAGGACGCCGACTACGCCGGCGAAGTCGCCACGTTGACGCGCGATCGCATCCTGCAAAGTCTGCAGCTGTCCGGGATCGGGGCCACGGCCCGCAACCACCACCGCGTGCTGGACCTCCTCGCATGAACGCCACAGCATCGACGCCTGAGCGCAATTGCCGTCCCGGAAGCCTGCCCGCGTCGCACCCGGCGCGGCCCCCGCCCGTCTATCACTGACGCAGCGGAGTTGACTCCCGGCGTGGATGGTCAATACTTCCTGGGCCTGCCTCGCCGTCGGTTTCTCCCTGCCCCGGGACGCCGCTGGTTTCTCCCCCAAGACGTGTTTGCCCCAAACAACCGCGTCCTGCCAGCCCCGCAAGGTGTTTCTTCATGCGAATCGCGCTGTGCGCGAGCCTAGGGCTCGCCGTCTCCTTGTTTGCTCAATCGCCCTCGGACCAGAGCAACTCTTCTCAGCCCGCCTTCCACGCCAAGTCGTCCTACGCTGACTTCCTGCGCGAACACGAAGGCCCGTGGGTCGTGCAGTGGAACCCGGCAACCCTCACGCCGCGCACCCTATACGGCCAAGGCCTGCCCATCGCCAATTGGTCGGAGAACACGCTGGATGCCGCCCGCGGGCACGCGCGCGCCACGCTGAGCAAGTACAGCGACATGCTCGGACTCGGTACGTCCGAGTACCGCGAGAGCATCGGCGCTCGCATGGGGCGCACGTGGTCGTTCACGTTTGACCAGTACTTCCGTGGCCTGCCGGTGATCGGCGGTCGCGCCGACGTGCGCGTCAACATGAGCGGCCGCATCGCGATGCTCGGCAGCACCGCGTTCCCGGTGCCCGACAACTTCGATGTGACGCCGACGATCGGCGAAGAACTCGCGACCGCCATTGCGTGGCGCGCGCTGAAGCAGGACCCGACCGGCGTCTCGCAGCCTGGCCAGGCTCGCCCGCCGCAGCTCGTGATCTGGGGTGACGTCGACGCAGCGGACATTGCGCCGTTCGCGCTCGCGTGGGAAGTGCCGCTCAGCAACGTCGACCGCAACGGCGACGGCTCGATCGGCCGCTACTACATCGACGCCAAGGATGGCTCGGTGCTGCACTACCGCAGCGACAAGCACGAATGTGGCTTCGTCGGCTGCGCGACGAATCACACCGGCGCTGGCTACACGAAGATCCTGCCGAGCAACGAACCCAACCTGCTGCCGATCTCGACGACGGTGACGGTCATGGGTTGGACCCGCACCGGCCTCGACGCCCAGAGCGCACTCGTCAACGTGCCGCTGCCGGGCCTCGTGCTCAACGTGCCGGGCGTCGGCACCGTGACCACGGACAACAACGGCGAGTTCACGATCGACATCGCCGCGGTGACGAACATCACGGTCGGCACCCTCGATGGCCGCCACCACAATCCGCTCGTCGGCGCCAATGCACCGTCGGGTGTGTTCCCGATCACGCCCGGCGTGAACAGCACGATCCAGCTGCTGACGGCGGCCGCGACCACCAA
>JADZDL010000189.1 GCA_020851075.1 Planctomycetota bacterium
CACCGCATGGTCCACTCGGTCCAACCGTCGATCGGGTCAAGCTGCCGCAGGCCAATGACCTGCACGGACATCGGGTCCATCGCCAGGTTGCCCCACCCAAACAACGGCACCGGGGTGATCGCGGCACGGCCGACCGCCATGAGGCCCCAGCCACCGGGGGGACCAGCCGTGGCGATGTGGTAGGTCTCGCCGGCAACGATCCAATCGTGGTAGGTCACGTTCAGGGTGATTGGCGTGGGATACGGCAAACCAGAGACGATCAAGGGGTCGGCGCGCGGTTCGAGGAATACCTGGCCAAGACTCGGATTGGGGAGGTAGTAACTGCTCGTCCTGGCTCCAAAGGACAGGTAGCCCCCGCGCACCGTCGAAAACGGGCCAATGGTCAAATTGCCACTTTCGATTTTGACTCCCTCCCGGGCCGCATAGCTCGACTGAGATCCGGCCCAACTGGCCCCATCGACCAAAGAGGCAATCAACGTGGCGTTCGAGTTGCGCAGCAAGATCCCGGGGCCGGTGCTTGTGTAGCCATAGGGATAGATAAAGGGCCCTCTCCATCCAACCACGGTGTTGGTCAGCACCATCGTCGAATCGGTCAATGTCAGAGGGTCCCCGCTGAGCTCAAAAGTACAGCCCCGCAGCACGACGTTGGCACACCGCTCAAAGCGCATGATCGACTGCGTGAGACCAGTCCCTAGATAATAGACATCTTCCAAGAGGATTTCACCGGCGCAATCTGTGACATGAATGCCATGCGGAAACTGCGATGCCGAATTCGACCAAGACAATATTGCAAAGTTGCAGAGTGTCACCCTTTGGCCTGCGGGTATTCCCGTGATTCGCACTTTACCCTGGATGGGCATCTCCAACGGATCTGGCGACCCAGGGACCCCAAAACTACTCACCCCAACTATAGTTAATGGTTTGTCTATCGTTATCGCGCCAGAATAGAAGAACCCAGGACTGCAGGACTGAGACTGGGGACTGTAAATCACCCAAATCGTATCTCCAGGGGAGGCAGCAGCAACCGCTGGTGGCAAGTCCGTGAAGTCCACATTTGGACCGCCAGCGCAATCCACCCGCCAGGTTCGCTGCGCCGGGAGCTGGAGGCAGGCAAGTGCAAATGCCACGAACGCAAACAAGAAAGTGGTTCTCATGAGTTACTCCCCAGGTTGAACAAAGCGCCAGAGACCACGCGACCCTGCGACATAGAGTTCCGATAGCCCATCGTTGTCAAGGTCCTTCGCACGCATCGCATTGTAGAAACCGATCGCCCCAGGGACATGAGTGCGCCACACCTCAACCATCGACCCACTGGACGTGATTGTATAGATGACAAGATCTCCCGATAGGGTTGCCACCGCCAGCTCGTCAGGCCCAACGCAATCGACTGCCTGCATGCGCTTCACCTCCATTTCTACCGTAATGGTAGAACAGGTGATCTACACCCGTCAACCCATCAGCCCGCCAGCTCCGGCACGACAAATCCCTCGCGCTGCTGCGGGCGCGGCTGGTCGCGACCATCGGCGGCGGGGCGCAGCATGGCCCCGAGTGCCAGACCCGCCTTGCCATCGAGAAGAACCCCATTGGCGCCCAGATGTTGCTGCAGGCGCAGGAACGCTTCACTCACATCCGGCTGGGCGCGCAGGCGTTCGGCGAGTGGCACAGCGGCGAGGACACGCCCGGCGCGCTGACTCTCGTTGCCGAGGTGGCACAACGCCGCACTCAAGAACCCCTGCTGCGCATCGGCCGTGAGCAGGCCCGGGTCGCCGGCGCGCATCGCGGCGAGGAAGTTGCCGTAATGGTCGCCACCGCCCTTGAAGCGCCGCAGCACCTTGCCGTCGAGATCCTGGGCGTGGCCGTCCTCGTAACCGGTCAGCACGACGCAGCCGTGTTCGCAGTGGAACACAACCCCGATGCGCGCACCGAGGAACTGGTCCATCTTGTCGCTGCCCGAACGTTCCGGCAGGCCGCGCACTTCGAACAGCAGCGGCGCAGGTTCGTAACCGAGCCAGATCACCTGCGAGTTGGGCGTCTCACCATCGTCTTCGTAACCAAGGCGGCCGCCGACGCTGAGCACCTGCGGCGGCAGCTGGTCCTGGCCAAGGCCCCAACGCGCGAGGTCCATCTGGTGCACACCCTGGTTGCCGAGGTCGCCGTTGCCGAACGCCCACTGCCAGTGCCAGTCGTAGTGGAACTGCGTGCGCCGAACGGGCTGCTGGGCGGCCGGGCCCAACCAGAGGTCGTAGTTGACGTTGGCGGGCGGCTGCAGCGGTGCAGCGACCTTGCCGATGCTCTTGCGCGGCTTGTAGCAGAGGCCGCGGGCGAGCCGCAGGCGGCCCAACGCACCACTCTGCACGTAGGCGATAGCTTCCTGGTTGGCCACGTTGCTGCGGCACTGCGAACCGGTCTGGATCACCGTCTTGAAGGTGGCGGCCGCGGCGACCACCTGACGCCCTTGCCAGACGTCGTGACTGAGCGGCTTCTCGATGTAGGCCGAAACGCCATGCTGGGCCGCCCAGACGCCGATCAGGGCATGCGTGTGGTTGGGCGTCGCCACCGAGATGCCATCGCAGACACCGGCGGCGAGCAGTTCGCGCACGTCGGCAAAGCCCTGCGCGTTCTCACCGCGCTTCTTGCTGTCGGCCAACTGGGCGGCCAACACGGCCTCGTCGACGTCGCAGAGGGCCGTGATGCGAACGCCCTTCAGCTTGCGGAATCCCCCGAGGTGATCGCGGCCGCGGCCGTGCAAGCCCACCACGCCGATGCGCACAGCATCATTGGCACCGAGGATGCGAGCGCGGGAGGCGGCCGAAGAAGCACAGCCCGCGGCGAGGCCCAAGGCCCCCGCAGACATTGCCCCAACGAACTTCCGACGCGTAGACGTGGACGGAACGAGGTCGGCCATACCGAAAGTGAACCGGAGACCCGCCTCGCGCACCAGCCTCGATCCGCAGCGTTTTAGTCTCTTCGGAGCCTCGCTCTAGCCGCGCCGTCCGAAACGGTCAGGAACCCAGCGTCACGCGACCCGCGGAGGGCACTTCGACCGGATAGCTCTGGCCATTGACCGTCGCGAGATACCGTCCCGGCGGGACCTTGCGCAGCACCCAATCGTCAAAGACCGAGGCGAAGCGCACAAACTCCGAACGCACGCCATTGACCGGGGAATCGAGCCGCTGCAACCGCACCGAGACCATGCGCACCGCGGGTCCGGCTGGCCGCACCGATCCATCGAGCACGACCTCGCCGTTCGCGCGTAGCACCATGTTGATGTCGCGGCTGGGGTCAACCCCGCCTTCAAACCCGACGGTCCCATCCGCCGAGACCACGACAATCGTCTCTCCAGCGATCACACCAAGGGCGAGCGAACCGCTGCCGTTGGTGAGTCCGAGGAACCTCGACTCGCCGATATCGCGAGGGCCATTGGGCCGCACCGCGAAGACCCGGGCGTCCGATACCGAGCGGGCGCTCAGTGCGTCGCGCACATAGAGCACGGGCCCGTCGATGGTCTCGTGGATGCCGCGCGTGCTGTAGTTCTGGAAGCGGAACGCTGACGCGAGCATGACCCCGGCCGCCATCGAAGTGGCCGCTTGACGGAAGACCGAGCCCACGGGACGCGAACTGCCGTTCTCGACCACGAAGCGCCGCGGCACACCAAGGTCCACGAGCACAAGCTGGCTGAGACCTGACTGGCCCCCGGAGGACATGTAGACGCGGCCGCCCACACCCTGGCCATAACCTTCCAGGCCAACCCCGTTTGCCGGCCCTTGCCGCAGCCAAAGGGTACCGCGCCCCACTTGCGCCTGGGCTTCGCCAGCTGAGTTGGCCACGACCCGGCGCCGCACCATCGCGGCCCCGGGGGGCAGGCCGACCACGTCTTCGTAGATATACGCATCGCCGACGATCGGCACCCCACCGACACTGCCGCCGCCGAGCGAAGGCGTCGTCAGCTGCAGCACCGCTGGCTGCAGGTTGCGTACGACGAAGGTCTCGTTGACGTTGACCTGCCACGAGTTGCGCGCAGGAACCGGCTGCACGAGCGGTTCGATGTCCGGGTGCAACAGGAGCAGGTCCAGATGCTGGTGCGGCGGCAACACTCCGGGCAGGCGGGCAATGCGGAAGCGCCCATCCTGGTCTGACACCACCTCGCCACCCGTCCACGGCCACGCCATCTGGAACAGTTCGTCCGTGATGCAGGGGATGACGTGCACCCCACCGCGCACCGAACCAGTCTCGTCGAGGACCTGGCCCGCCAATCCGGCGGAGGAGTCCACAATGGCATCGGTCGCGAGGCGGGCCTTGCTTTGGGAGTAGTTCAGACGGAACACATCGGGAGCGGTGAGGCCCAGGTCATCGCGACCCGAGGTCGGCACAACCTGCACGATCGCAAACGGGGAGTCGCAGACTTTCGTAGTCCCGGCCGCGCCCGTCACGAACTCAAACAGGCCATTGCTGCCAACCCGCGTCGTCCACGAGCGCGCCAAACCGCCGGACGCAAACGTGACGGTGACGTCGCTACCGATCGCGGCGGCACCCGAGCCTTCCAGCACGACGCCACTCAAGGTCGCTGGATCGGGGTCGTCCAGGTCAATCGGAGTCCGGCTCAGGCCGCCCAACGGGTTGTTCGCTGTGCTCCTGCCGCCCGTGATCCCGACTCGGGAAGCGCCCGCATAGACGCCCTGTTGCCCTTCGGTGACGGCGGTGTTGGAGAGGCCAGTCCGCACGATCAACGCTTCATCACCACTGAGAACCTCGACCGCGACCCGGAGTTCTCCTGACTGTGGCTCCTCGCCAGCGAGGTGTCGCCCGCGCAGGTCTTCGACGACGATCTCGTACTCGCCGACGCCCAATTCGACGCGACTGCCATCGGCCATCACGAACCCAACGCCGCGCCGCGTGTCGACTCGAACCCGGCCAAGTTCGAGCAACGGCTCGCCACCCTGCATGCGCACCTGACCACTATTGGTGACCTGAAGGGTTGCTGCCGGCTGGCTCTTCAGCGAAGCGTCGATGAGGTCGATGGAGGCCTTGCCGTTCACACCGACCCAGAGTTTCTCGCCAGCGCCCAGGCCCGCCCCTCGATTGAGGGGGCCCGAACTGCTGTAGGCATCGCGCGCCGCAATCACCACGAACCGGGAGTCCAGCTGCGGTGCTTGCTCACCATCGCCGCTGGCGCCCAACGCGAAGACCACGAGCAGAGTCAACATGACGGCACACGCCATCAAGAACGCGGCCGGGGTCCGCAGCACGCTTGCCCGGCCGGCCGGCCCCATCTGGCCGAAACCCCACGAGCCAACGGCACGGCGGCCACGACCTGAGCCACGTGCAGCACCTTGCGCCTCTTGGCCGGGGTCACCGTCCAGCTCATCCCGGCCTTCGTCGGCCTTCGCTGCGGCAGCCAGCATCTCGCGCGACAACAGCGAGGTCTCGTCGAGCACGAGGCGACTGACGACGCGATTGGCGAAGCCGGGCGCCGGCAAGCCCGCATCCGGCTCGGAGCGCGCAATGAGGCCGAAGGCGCGGCGCAAGCGCAGCAACTCATGCTCGGCGCGCGACAGCGCCACCGCGCAGGTGCGGCAGGTGTGCACGTGGTCTTCCACCTGGCGATGCGCCACGGGAGCGAGGTCCCCATCGACGAAGTCGCGCAAACGCCCGCGCACGATGGCGCACTCCGGCGTCGCCGGCGGCACCGCACCAAGATCCCGAGGATCGGGCGGCTGGTGCAGTGGTTCGTGCGGTGTCAGGTGGTCGCTCATACTTCGCGCACCCCCTCGAGTCGGCTCGCGAGCAGATCCTTGCCGCGGGCGAGCTGAACCTTGACGTTGCTGATCGAGATGCCGAGGGAATCCGCGATCTGCTGGTTGGTAAGGCCGCGCAGATACTTGAGTTCGAGCGGCAGGCGGACCTTCTCGCTGAGGCGGTCCAATTCACTGCGTACGGCGCTGTCGACGTGGTGGCGACTGGTCGGCGCCACCGCGCGGTTATCCGCGAGCTCCGGAGCGATCTCGGAGTCGATGCGGGTCTGCGGCAGTTCGCCAGTGCGCCGGCGGCGAAGCTTGTCGCGGCAGGCATTGCCGGCGATGCGCAACAACCACGGCTCCAAGGCCCGGGTCCCATCAAACTGGGCGCGCCCTCGGAACAGCTTCAGGAACGTGTCCTGCGCTGCTTCTTCGGCGTCCTCAGGGCGCCGCAGGATGCTCAATGCCAATCCGTAGACCATGGTTTGAAAACGGTCGACCAGCTGCGCGAACGCTTCGAGGTCTCCCGCCTGGACGCGGAGCATCAGTTCGTTTTCGGGTCGCAGGCTCAATGGTGCTTGGTCGAGAAACGGATCGGACGCCGCGCAGTATGCCAAGCCCTACGCGCGACGGGGTCGCAATGGCCAGTTTTTCTACACTGCGAATTCTCCGAGGGGGTTCGGCGCCACGGACTTGGAACCGCGCCCGCCATTGGGCCGGGCGATCTGTCGACTGGACAATGGACTTGCCGCATTGGCGGTCGGGCAATTCTCCCTAGTTTTCAAGCGCGCGGCCGCAAATGCCGATGCCATGGGGGCCGACGAACCCGTTGGCAACCTCCCCCCCACCAGCCCGAGCCGCGACCGAACCCCCATGGCCAAGATCCCCGACAAGCAGGGACTGTTCTTCGAACTCGACGGCGTGATCGTGCAGAAAGCACAGTTGCAGCCCGACGGAACGATTCCCTTCCTCGACCGCGCCATCGAAGCGCTCGGCCGCATCGACCCACGCCAGTTCCGCCTGTTCGTCGCCACGAGCCGCCAGGACATCGCGTTCGGCCAGCAGAAGGAGCGCGAGTTCACGCGCTTCTGTGAGGCGTTCATCGCCCGCATGCAGCAGGAGAACATCCCGATCACGAAGATCTACTCGTGCCCCTACCACCCCAAGGGCAAAGGACGCTTCAAGAAGGAGAGTGTCTTCCGCAAGCCTGGCCCCGGCATCTTCAAGATGGCGCAGCAGGAGTTCGACCTGAACCTGCAGCGCTGCTGGATGATCGGCCACACGACCGCCGACATCCTGGCGGGCCAGCGCGCCGAACTCGGCACGATCCTCGTGCGCACGGGCGTCGGCGGCCAGGATGGCGAGTATCCGGTCGAGCCGCACTTCGTCGAGGACGACTTCTGGACCGCGATCGCGCGCGTGAACCAGTTTGAGTATTCGCTGCGCTGCTGAGGCAACCGGCGAGACGCAACCAGAGAGGCCTAACCCAGGGCAGCCACGCCCGGGAGCACCTTGCCCTCGAGCAGTTCGAGCGAAGCGCCGCCGCCCGTTGACACGTGCGACAGCTGCTCGGTGATGCCGAGCTTCTCCGCCGCGGCCACCGAATCTCCGCCGCCGACCACCGTGAAGGCGCCCGCCGCCGTCGCCGCGGCAACGGCCTTGGCCACCGCCTCGGTGCCCTTGCAGAACGCGTCCATCTCGAACACGCCCATCGGCCCGTTCCAGACGATCGTGCGCGCGCCGCGCAGTGCCGCCACGTAGTTGGCGATCGACTTCGGACCGATGTCGAGGCCCATCAGGCCATCGGGGATGTTGCCCTCGTGCACGCTCGCCGGCGAGTCCGCCTTGAACGCCGCGGCACAGACGTGATCGACGGGCAGCAGGATCTCCTTGCCCGCCGCTTTGGCCTGCGCGAGCACGCGGCCAGCTTCCGCGACGAGGTCCTTCTCGACGAGCGAAGTGCCGACCGTCTTGCCGAGGAAGGTGAGGACCGTATAGGCCATCGCGCCGCCGATGATCAGCTTGTCGACCTTCGGCAGCAGGCTCTCGATGACGGGCAGCTTGTCGCTGACCTTGGCGCCGCCGAGGATCGCGACAAACGGCCGATCCGGCGCCGTGAGCACCTTGCCGAACGCCTTCAGTTCCTTCTCCATGAGGAAACCTGCCGCGCACGGCAGGTTCTTGATGCCGCTCACGGAGCTGTGCGCGCGGTGCGCGGCGCCGAACGCATCGTTGATGTAGACGTCACCGAGCTTGCCGAGGCTTTGTCGGAACGCCGCTTCACTGGCCGGATCCGCCTTCTTGCTCGTCGTCGTGCCGTCGGCGTTCTTGATCTTCACCTTGCCCTCTTCCTCGAGGTGGAAGCGCAGGTTCTCGAGCAGCACGACCGCACCCGGCTGCAGCTTGCCGGGCGCACACGCCGCTTCGACCGCTGGCCCGACACAATCGTCGAGGAACTGCACCGGTCGCCCGAGCAGTTTCTGCAGCTCGGCCGCGATCGGCTTCAGCGAGTACTTGGCGACCTTCTGGCCATCCGGACGGCCCAGGTGCGACATGAGCACCACCGCGGCCCCCTGGTCGAGCGCGTACTGGATCGTCGGCAGCGCACTCACGATGCGCTGGTTGTTGGTGATCGCCAACGTCGCCTTGTCCTGCGGCACATTGAAGTCAACGCGCATCAGCGCGCGCTTGCCGCGAAGCGAGAGATCGCGAAGGGTCTGGAACGTGTTCATGGCAGGCAGTCCGCAGGAAAGGCGTGTTGGCGATCGGCAACCGCCGATTAGAGCTTGTCGGCGACCTTGCAGGTCAGTTCGACGACGCGGTTGCTGTAGCCCCACTCGTTGTCGTACCAGCTCACGAGCTTGAAGAAGTTCTTGTTGAGCTCGATCGACGAACCGGCGTCGAAGATCGACGACGCCTTGCAGTGGATGAAGTCCGACGACACGACTTCGTCCTCGGTGTACTCGAGGATGCCCTTCATGTAGGTCTCGCTGGCGCGCTTGATCGCCGCCTTGATCTCGGTGAGCGAGGTGTCCTTCGCGGTCTTGAACGTGAGGTCGACGACGGACACGGTCGGCGTCGGCACGCGGAACGCCATGCCGGTCAGCTTGCCCTTGATCTCCGGCAGCACGAGGCCAACGGCCTTCGCCGCGCCGGTGCTCGACGGGATGATGTTCTGCGCGGCGGTGCGGCCACCCTTCCAGTCCTTCTTCGACGGGCCGTCGACGGTCTTCTGCGTCGCGGTGTACGAGTGGATCGTCGTCATGAGGCCCTCGGTGAGGCCGAAGCCTTCCTTGAGGATCACGTGCACGAGCGGGGCGAGGCAGTTCGTCGTGCAGGACGCGTTGCTGATGATGTTGTGGTTCTTGTAGTCGATCTTCTCGTCGTTGACACCGAGCACGACGGTGATGTCCTCACCCTTCGCCGGCGCCGAGATGATGACCTTCTTCGCGCCCGCGGTGAGGTGGCCCTTGGCCTTGTCCGCGTCCGTGAACAGGCCGGTCGACTCGATGACGACCTGCACGCCGAGCTTCTGCCACGGCAGTTCGGCCGGCGTCTTCGCGCTCACGACCAGGATCTCCTTGCCGTTCACGACCAGGACGTCATCCTCGGCCTTGTCCGGCGAGGACTTCTTCGAAGTCACCGTGCCCGAGAAACGACCCTGGATGGAGTCGTACTTGAGCAGGTAGGCGAGGTTGTCGGCCGGCACGATGTCACCGACGGCGACGACGTCGAGTTTGGTGCCAAGCAGACCTTGCTCGACGAGGGCACGGAAGACGAGACGGCCGATGCGGCCGAAACCGTTGATGGCGACCCGGATGGCCATGAGGGGGTAAGCTCCTGTTGGTTGGTTGCTGCGCGGAAAATTGGCGCAGCAGTCTAGCGACTAGCCCCCCCGAAGCCCAATGGACAGTTTCGCCCGTCTTCTGGACGCCTGCTCCCGGTGCCTATGCCGCTACGAGAATCTCGTCGCGGAACGCACCGTATTAGCGGCGGTATCGGGTGGTACGGACAGCACCGCACTGCTGTTTGCGCTGGCCCGCCTGCAGGCCGAGGGCCGCCTGCCTGGCCCCCTGCACGTCTGCCATATTGACCATGGCGTGCGCCCGGACAGCCGGGAGACCGCCCAGCACGTGGTCGACCTCTGCGACCGCCTGGACCTGCCGGTCACCGTGCGGCGGCTGCAGTTTGCGCAGGTTCGTCCCAACGAAGACACCCTGCGCCAGGCCCGCTATGACGCCCTCCAGGAAGTCGCCGCCCAGGTCTCGGCAAGCCTGCTCATCACGGCCCACCACGCCGATGACAACCTGGAAACGGTGTTGTTCCGCATGCTGCGCGGCACCGGCCCGCGCGGGCTCGCCGGCATTCCCGAAGCGCGCTGGATCGGCCACGGCCAACACCGCGTACTGCTCGTGCGCCCCCTGCTGCGCACGCGCCGCAGCACCCTCGAAAACGTGCTGCAGAAGCTCGGCGAGCGCCCGCATGAAGACAGCACCAACCAGGACCGCGGTTACGCGCGCAATCGCCTGCGCCTCGACACCATCCCGGCGCTGCGCAAGTCGCTCGGCATCGGTCTCGACGTGGCACTGATGACGGTCGCGAGCACGGCGCGCGCCGCCAACGAGATCCTCGAAGCGCAGGGGCTCCGCATTCTCTCGCAGCGGGCCCACCACCGCACCGCCTGGCGCGTCGAACTCGACCTGCGCGAACTCGACGCCGAATCGCATCCGTTCATCGCCGAAGCGTTGCGCCAGGCGCACCTGACGCTGCATCCGCACGGCGAAGCGCCACTGCGCGGCTGGATCGATCGCGCAATGGAGCTGCTCGGCAAACCCGATGGCAAGCGCCTCGCGGGCCGCGGTGGCCTCCTGCTCGAACGCACCCGCGACGGCCTCTTGTTGCTCGATCCCGAACGAGCCGGCCCGCCCCCGGACCCCAGCGAGGGTGGACAAGTGTTCCGCATCGATGGCGGCCGCCAGCGCTTTGGCGCGACGGAGTGGGCGCTCGAAGCGTTCGAGCACCCGATCCCCCCACTGGTGCCGTCCCCGCTCGAAGCCGGCCGCGAACGCGCCCTGCTCGATCCACGCACCGCACCGTTGCCGTGGCGGCTGCGCACGCGCCGGCCGGGGGATGTGTTCCAGCCGCTCGGCTACGACGCGCCGATCGACCTGCGGCGCTTTCTGCAGAGCCGCCATCTGCCGCGCTACGACCGCGACCGGTTGCCGCTGCTCGTCGACGGCTCCGATCGCATCCTCTGGATTCCGGGCGTCGAAGTCAGCGAGACCGCGCGGCTCCAACTCAATACGCGGCGCTGCTTCGAAGTGCAGGCCGGCTGCTCGTAGCGGTCCGTTCGCTCACCGACGCGCAAGGTCGGAGTCAAAGACGCGCACGGCCTTCCAGTTGGCCTTGTTCTCGGCGATGAACTGCAGGTGCGAAGGCGCCGTCTGGTACGCGTCGTGGGACGGCCGATCGGCGAAGTAGACGTGCAGCGACACGTCGTAGCCCTGGTCATTCACCTCGCGCTGCAGGTCCGGCGTGCGCGTGCCTGCGGCAAAGAACACGATGCCGGCGAGGCCCGCGAGGCGTTCGTGGCACGCCGCCACCAGGCGTTGCTGCATGGCCGGCGAATTGTCGTTGAGCGTGAAGTAGACGTCGTGCGCGAGTTTCGCGGTCGGCGCCTTCTGGTTGGATGGCATGGCGCAGGAACAAAGCGCCAGCGAGAGCAGGATCAACAGGGAGCACGCGGGATTCGTCATCGGCGGCATCACAGCGGTCCCCCAGGGCCAGGGGAATGGCCTTTCCGCCATCTCGGCAGACGGGTCTCGGGTGATTGGGCACGCCGCGATTCTCGCCGCGTGGGGATTTTCTGCGTAAGGAACGGGCCGGCCGCGGCGAATCATGCCGCAGACCCGATGGAACCGTCTTCGCCCACCGCACTGCTCCAGCGCCACGCCGGCCTGATCCGCAAGATCGCGAGCGCCTACTGCCGCAGGGCGAGCGACCGCGACGACGTCGTGCAGGAGATCCAGGTCCAGCTCTGGCGGTCGCACGACCGCTTCGACGGCCGCGGGGCGGAGTCGACGTGGGTCTATCGCCTCGCCCTCAACGTGGCGATCTCGTTCCATCGGCGCGAACGGCGACATCAGGAGCGCCGCGACCCGCTGCTGCACGACCCGACCGCGCGGGAACCGGCGGCACCCGACGACAAGGTCCAACACCTGCTGGCCTGCATCGAGGACCTCGGTCCGCTCGACAAGGCCCTCGTGCTGCTCTACCTCGACGCCCAGGACCACGCGACGATGGCCCAGGTCCTGGGCCTCTCTTTGGCCAATGTGGCCACCAAACTGCACCGCATCAAAGCCCGGTTACGCGCGGCAATCACCGCACGCAGCCAGGCCGACCAGGAACCGCCCCATGGAACGTGACACAATGGACGATCTGCAACAACTCTGGGCCCGGCACACGGCGCTGCTCGAACGCAGCGTCGCGATCGGCGAACAACTGCTGCACGAACAGACCGTGCGCAAGGTGCGAGGCGCACTCGTTCCCTACGTGGTCTGGCGCGCGCTCGAAGCGGGTTGTGGCCTCGTCCTGCTGTGGGCAACGAGCCACGTGGTGCTTCGGCACCACACTTCGGCGACCTACGTCCTGCTCGGCGGGGCCCTCTTACTGTTCACCCTCGTCGGCACGGCAACGAGTGCACGCTTGGCCCTCGACGCGCTGCGCCTCGACTACAGTGGCCCCGTAATGCGCTTGCAGGAAGCTCTCGAACGGCAACGCCGCCGCGAGTTCCGCGCGCTGAAGTGGGCGTTGCTCGGGGGCACACTGCTGTGGCTGCCGGCCCTCCTGCTGCCATTCGAAGCACTGACCGGCGTCGAGGTGCTGCTCCACCTCGATCCCATCTACGTGCTCGCCAACGTCGCGTTCGGCGTGGTCGTCCTGATCCTCGGCCAGGTGCTGGCGTATCGCTTCGTCGAGCAGCCCGGCCTCGGACCACGCGCGGCTCGCATCGTCGATGCGCTGTCGGGTCGCGGACTGCGCCGCGCCAGCGCGCACCTCGCCGAACTTCAGCAGTTCGGCGGTGAACCGGGCGCCCGCGCCTCGCGCTGAGGCAAGACCCCGAGCCCCTGCTTGGTAGACTACGACCGCCGCAGCAGATTGCGGCGCGCTTTGGCGCGTTCGGTGGCCTGTTGGGCCGCGGTTGGCGCCGACTTGCCAACCTGCAGGTGCTTGGCGAGCGCGCGCACGGTCGTGAAGCGGAACAGATCGGTGATCTGCAGTTCCACGCCAAGGCGCTGCTGGATCTCGCGGTGCACGCGCACGGCGAGAATGCTGTGACCACCCGAGTCGAAGAAGTTGTCCTCGACGCCGACATCGTCGGTGGCGAGCACGGTGCGCCAGATCGCGAGGATCTGGTCCTCGGTCTCGTCCTGGGCCACCGCCAGCGTCTTCTTCGCCGCCGTCTGCGACTCCGGCGACGGCAGGGCCTTGCGATCCACCTTGAGGTTGGGCGTGCGCGGCAGGTCGGCCATCGGCACGAAGTGGCTGGGCACCATGAAGTCGGGCAGCAGCGCGCGCAGGTGCGCTCGCAGTTCGTCGATCTTTGGCGCCGGCGAACGAGCGACGAAGTAGCAGACGAGCGTCGCTTCGCCGCTCTCCGTGCGCGCGACCACGACGTTCTCGCGCACGGACGCGTGGCGGCTCAACGCGGCTTCGATCTCGCCGAGTTCGATGCGGTAACCACGGACCTTCACCTGGTTGTCCTTGCGGCCCAGGTACTCGAGCACACCATCGGCGCGCCAGCGCACGAGGTCCCCGGTGCCGTAGAGCGTGCCACCGGGCGTGAACGGGTCGGGAACGAAGCGTTCCGCCGTCAGCTCCGGCCGGCGGAAGTAGCCTGCGGTCACGCCGGCCCCGCCGATCCAGAGTTCGCCCGGACTGCCGGTCGGCACCGGCTGCAGGTTGGGATCGAGCACGTAGGCGCTCTGGTTGGCGAGCGGGCGCCCGATCGGCACGGGTTCGTCGGTGCCGACGCGCATCGTCGTCGACCAGACCGTCGTCTCGGTCGGGCCGTAGACGTCGTGCAGGTTGGGCACCAGGGCGCGCAGCTCGCGCGCCAGGGTGCCCGGCAACGCTTCGCCGCCGACGAGCATGTGCTGCAGACCGCGCAAGGCCGGCGCGGCGTCCGGATCGAGCAACAACATGCCCGCCATCGACGGCGTGCACTGGAAGTGCGTCACACGATGCATCGCCATCAACTGCGGGATCGACGCCGAGGCCACGGTTTCGGTCGCCGGTTCCGCCGCGGCTCCAGCCGCCTGCGCCGCGGCCGTGGCCGTATCACAGCGCCGCTTGAGTTCCTGCAGCAGCGGCAGACTCTGCATCACGAGGTCGGTCGGCACCCCAAAATCGATGAGGCACGCGATCTCATCGACGCGCATGGCGCGCAGCCGATCGACGATCTGCACGCAGCTATCCGGCGTGCCAAACAGCCCACTCTGGCGGTAGTAGCGTTCAAACGAGAACTCGAGCAACGCCTCGAAATCGGCCGGCGTGAGGCCGCCGTTGAGCAACGCGTCCATCTCGCCCGGCTTGTCGACGCGGTGTTTGAAGGCCGGGAACGACCAGGCCGCCTGCTTCACGAGGTCGATGCTGCTGCGCAGGTACCCCTTCATGGGTTCGCGCACGATCTCGCGCACCCGTTCTTCGTCATCGCCGACGAACGTGTGCAGCATGAGCGTCACCTTGCCTTCGCCCGGGTGGCCCGCGGCGCGCCACGCTTCGCGGTATACCGCGAGCTTCTGCGCGAGTTCTTCGGTGCTCTGACCGAGCAGGTGCGTGAGCACGAACGCACCACTCTCGCCCGCCTGCCGGTAGGTCTCGGGATTGCCCGCGACGGTGACCCAGGTCGGCAGCGACTTCTGTATGGGCCGCGGCAACGTGCGGATCGGCACAGGCTTGCCGTCGTGGCCCGGGAACTCGACCGTCTCCCCGCGCCACAGCGCCTGCACCTGGCGAATGCCGGTGAACATCACGCTCTTGCGGTCGGCGAACGTCTCCGGACGCAGCACGAAGTCGCGACCATGCCAGCCGGCGGCAAACGCGATGCCGACGCGGCCGCGCGACAGGTTGTCGACGAGCGCCCACTCTTCGGCGATGCGGATCGGGTGGTGCAGCGGCAGTACGCACGAACCGGCGCGAATGCCGACGTTCTTCGTGATCGCAGCGATCGCGGCACTCGCCACCGCGGGGTTGGGATAGAGGCCACCAAACGCGTGGAAATGGCGTTCGGGCGTCCAGACGGCTTCAAAGCCGTTCTGGTCGGCGAAGCGCGCACCTTCGAGGAGCAGGCGGTACTTGTCCTCCGCGTGTTCCCCTTCGTCGCTCGCGAAGTAGAACATGCTGAACGAGATCGGCCGCGCCTGCACGGGTGCCGCGGCCGCGGCCGCACGGCGCGCGGCCGCGCCTTCGCCCGAGTGCAGCACGACGGCAAAACCGCGGCACAACGTCCACAGCAGTTCGAGCACCGAGATGTCAAACGACAGGCTCGTCACCGCGAGCCAGACGCCAGGATCCACCTTGCCCGACGCGCCGCCAAGCACACGATCCATGCCGACGAAGAAGTTCGTCACGTTGCGATGGCGGACCATCACGCCCTTCGGTCGGCCCGTCGAGCCCGACGTGTAGATCAGGTAGGCAAGTTGCTCGCCGGTAGCCGCATCGTCGAGCAACCGGTCGGCGGCGGCGATCGCCTCGGCATCCGCATCGAGGTCGATGCGCGGGCAGGCGGCCGCCGGCGCCGAGGGCAAGCTCGCGCGGTCCACGACGAGCGCGGCGAGTTCGGCATCGCCGGCCATGAACTGCAGGCGTTCGCGCGGGTATGTCGGGTCGAGCGGCACATAACTGGCCCCGCACCGCAAGGTCGCGAGAACGGCCGTCACCATGCCAAATCCGCGTTGTGTACAGATACCAACACGATCGCCCGGCGCGACCCCGCGCCCGCGCAACCAGCCGGCCAGGCGTTCGGACGCCTGCAGCAGTTCGCGGTAGGTGCGGGACTTGCCACCAAAGTGCAACGCCGCGTGGTCGGGCGTGCGCAAGGCCTGCGCCTGGAACTGCCGGTGCACGCAGGGTTCGGAGGGCGCCGGTGCATGGCTCGAATTCCAATCGCGCAGCAACCGGCGCAGTTCGGCTTCGTCGAGGATCGGCACGGCCGCGAGTGGCGTCTCGGGCAACGCCAGCGCCGCCCGCACAAACACCTGCAACCGTCCGGCCAGGCTGTGGACCTGGGCCTCGGCGA
>JADZDL010000190.1 GCA_020851075.1 Planctomycetota bacterium
ACCTCGAACTTGGGGATTTGTGGGAGTACGACGGTAGCACCTGGCAGTTGCGGTTGCCGCCGATGCCAGTGGTTGGCCCAGTCGCGAGTACTGCTCCGAAGGCGGTGTTCGACCCCGCGCGCGGTGAGGTTGTGCTTGTCGGTGGTTATGCTGGGGCGCAGCTCCTTGGCGACGTGTTTTCCTGGAACGGGGCGCGCTGGTTGCCACTGCCATCTGCCCCGCTCCTGCCGGTGCACAGCGAGCGAAGCGCAGTGATGGCCGAACCACAGGGCACAAGTCTGATTCTATTCAGTGGTGGCAGCTATCTGCTGCATGGCGAGACCTGGCGATGGAACGGCCGGGATTGGTCTCAGGCGAGCACCACTGGTCCGGTTCCGCGCTTTGGTGCGGCATTCTGCACCGGATCTGCTCAGTGTTATCTATTTGGCGGTGAGGCTGGGGCGTGGGGGCCTACTCTCGGTGACCTTTGGCAATGGGATGGCACCATCTGGACGCAACTGCCGTCCGGCCCGCCGCCGCGTATGGGCGCGGCGATGGCGTTCGATTCGTTGCACAACGAAGTCGTGTTGTTCGGTGGCGGCAGCTCGACGTGGCTAGGCGATACCTGGACCTGGAATGGCACTTCGTGGCAACAGCACACACCGAGCACTAGTCCGGCCCCGCGAACGTATCCCGGCATGGCCTTCGATGGCGCGGGAATGCGAGTGCTTCTGTGTGGCGGATACGCATGGCCTATGTTGTCACCCGATACCTGGCAATGGGACGGTACCAACTGGTCCGTGGTGCCCGTAACCGCAACGCCGGCATACGCGAGCGGCGCGAGCATGGCGTTCGACGAGCAGCGTCAACAAGTTGTCCTGGCGATGCCGGCGGATGGCCGGCCGACCCATCTCTGGACCTTTGACGGGACCCGTTGGAACCAACTCGCCACTTCGCGGACTTTGCCGACGTACTGGCGGTCGGTCGCGATCGGCAGCCCTTGGCCGAATGGTGTGGTGTTCGCAGATGGAGCAAGCCTGTTTGGGCTCGATGCTGCGTCCCCTCAGTCGGCTTCTTATGGCAGTGCTTGTGGTGCGAATGCGCCGGAGCTCGGGGCTAATCGCTGGCCGCAACTGGGAGCCGCGGACTTTGGTATCGACGTCATGCACGCGCCGCCGTCGGCAGCAGTTGCCCTGCTCGGCGCTTTGCAGAGTGCGAGTATCCATGTCGCGGGCTGCACGCTGCTCCTGCAACCGGGGCCGGCAACGCTGCTCGTGCAGGCGTCCGCCACCGGCAGTGCCACTTCGTCGTTGCCGTTGCCGAATGCGCCGGGGCTGCTTGGGGTCGATCTCTACTTCCAGGCCGCGGCGCTTGCGCCGACTTCGCCCTCAGGGTTCGTGATGTCGCCGGGGCTGCAGGTGACGATCGGGCGCTGATCGAGGGTGGTTTGGAGCCGTGCAATCACTCAATAGCCTGCCATTTCGAAGTAGGATTGCGCATCGATCTCCAGCCAATGCCATGGACGTTTCGATAGGGTTGGCATGAGGCCCCTTCGAAACTGGTCGGTGGCAGCGATGCTTGCTCTTGCCGCTGGGCTCGTGGTGTGCATCGTGATGTCGAGCCAGATGGTTCCGGTCGACGTGCTGGAGCCTCAGCGGGACAGTCCCGCAGCTGTGGTTGTCGACCTGCCGCCTGCCGTCCCACAGGTGGTGATCGAACCAGTCGCGGAGCGCGTAGTGGCACCGTCGGACGCGCCGCCGGAGGCGGAGCCCGCGCCTGTAGCAGCCCAGCAGACTCCGACGGTGACCGTCATCGTGCAGGCGGCCGATGGTGCTCCGGTGGTGGCCATCGTTGCCAGCCTGACGATGTTTGGCGAGAAGGCGATGTACCGGCGCGGCTACACGGACGAGCGTGGTGAATGGCACGTTGCGGCTACTGGCTCCGGGGCTGCGAGTGTGGCCCTCGGTTGTGGACTGACCCGGGACGTGACTTTGCGCGAGGGGGAAGAGCATCGCATTGCATTTGTGTTGCCGCCTTCCACCGAGGTCACCGGGCGCGTGCTCGACGCTCAGGGCCTTCCGATTGCCGGTGCGGCGCTGTTGTTGGCTGCGCCTGCGACTACCGACAACAACATTCTGCCGGAGCCTGTTGCCATCAGCGACGCGAACGGGAACTACCACGTACGGCATCTGGTGGCGCTTTCGCGGCTCGGGGCCCGCGCGCGGGGGTTTGCGGCGTCTCCCTTGTATGTGATCGGGTCGAAGCGCGAATGGCCGCGGCCATTTGACATCGTACTGCCGCGAGGTGGTGCACGCATCGAAGGACGGGTGACTGATACGAAGGGTGATCCGATTGCTGATGCAACTTTGCAGATCACGACCAAGGTTCGTTTTCGGCCGATATCCGGAACCGAAGGCAAACCTTCTGCCAGCTATTCGTCCCACGTACGTTGCAGCTCGGCGTCCGATGGCAGTTTTGCAATCGATGGTCTGGAACCTGGGCAAGTACGAGTGGTCATTTGGGCTCCTCGCTACGCGCGGCATGTCGTGGATTTGGTGATCACGACGGGCGAGACTGCCGTGCTGTCGCCCCAACTCGATCTGGGGGCCGCCCTCGTCGGGCGGGTTGTCGACTCCGAAGGCAAACCGATTGCCGATGCCCTTATTCTGTGCGGCAGGGGTGGTTCCGATGGGCCGGGCCTTCCCAGGGCTCGCACGGATGCGGATGGGCACTTTCATCTGGGTGGTCTTCCCGCCGGAGTTCTGCTGGTGCGTGCCCGTTCCCCGGGCGCGCTGGACGGCAAGGAAATGGCAACGTTCGTGTCTGGTGAGGCGACGACATTGCGGTTCTGTCTGGCAGCGGCCCCGCACCTGAGCGGTTGCGTATTCGATGCGGATGGCCGGCCGGCCGACAATGTCGTGGTGAGCGCGCGCGATCCAGACACACGGGTGCCGGTCTCGGCAATGGTGCGTACCGACAGCGAAGGACGGTTCTCGTTGCCATGCACGTCGCAGGGCATCGTGGCACTCTGGGTGCGAAGGGATGGCATGACGGCCGAAGTGGTCGCGATGACCACCAATTGCCCGAGTTCTGGACTGCATGTGCGCCTTGCGGATTGTGCCGATAGTCCAACCAGTTTTGCCGGCGTGCTGTTGGCTGCTGGAGTTCCGATCGCTGACCAGTCCTTGATCCTCTTGACTGGCGATGGTCGTCGGCGCCGCGCTGGTGTGACGAGTCCAGGAAATGGTGCGTTTTCAGTCAACGTGCCCCCAGGCAGCTACGAACTCCGCACGCGGTGCGATGGCGTGGAGGTCAAGCTTGCTGCCTTTGCGGTTGTGGCAGGGCAGCAGCTCGATCTGGGGCGCCTTGCAATGCCTGCAAAGGAAGCGAGCCCACCGCGATAGGGGCAGATGGGAGATCGCTGGTGCTTGGCGGGGCCTGCTGCAGCACGAGTCGAAGTCCTATGTGACTTCGCTCAATAATGGCATGCGAGGTGAATGGCAGCATTTGGGGGCACCAGGAAGCTCCGGCAGGCGCTGGCCCGATGAGCGTGACTTCGGAATCGACGGTGGTGTTCCAGAAGTTTGCGACAGCCGATTCCGGCGCGCTCGTGATGGTGACGCCTTCGATCCTTCGCGAATCGACGCCGATGAAGTAGGCGCTGCCAGCGCCGTTGGGGTGGCGCGGTTCCTGTGAGGGGCGTTGACAGTGGTGGTGGGGCTGGGGATCGTGACACCGCGGGCTCCGGATGGTCCGGGACCGGGGTTGTCCAATCGATGCCACAGGGGAAGTCGCCGATGTTGCCATTCACCGTTCGCCTGCTACTCGCTGCACTCGTGGCGTCGACCTTCACTTGCGCACAGCAGCCCGTCGTGACGACGTTTCCGATGCGCCCGCTGTTCGTGGTCGATGGCGAGCGCATGCACGCGTTCGTCGTCGCGACGGGCACGGCAACGCACCAGGTGTCGCTCGACGCCGGCCGCACCTGGTCCCTGCCGACGCCGGCGCCTGCACTGCAAGGGGTGTCGGCACAACCGTACGGCCTTGGCTGGGTTGCCGACGGGGACTTCCTCGCTGGCTTCGCGTCGACCGCCAATGGCCCTACATTGGTGCGCTCGTTCGACGGTGGCCTCACGTGGGCCCCGCCAATCTTCGTGAGCCCGCAGGCGACCCCGGTGCAGGGAGGCGGCGTCTTCTGTGGGCAAGGCGTGGTCGCCGTTGTCTGGGCCGAACGCAGCACTGCGAACGGTGAAGTCTTCGTCAGCCGTTCCCTCGACTTCGGAACGACATGGTCGAACCCGGTGCGGCTGGATCAGCCAACGCTGGGGATCGGCACCAACGGTGTGCCGACGGTTGGCGGCAACGCCCGCGCGCTTTACGCGAGCTGGAGTGTCGGGTCCAACTTCGACGGTCAGCTGCAGGTCAGCACCGACCTCGGCGCTTCGTGGTTGCCGGCTGCGCGGCCGCTGCCGCTCGGCTCGTTCAGCGCATCGTGTTTCGCAGCCGAAGGCGCCGTCGTGCTCGCCCAATGTGGTGCGACGATCCATCGCTCTGCGGACTTCGGCGCCACCTGGACCGCGGTGAGCCCACCGACGTTCGGCACCGGCAGCACCAGGTTGGCGATCGACGGCAACTACGTGCTCGGGGCGTACGGTGGCCAGAGTACCTCATTCCCCTACGCCTATGAGGTTCGCTCGATCCGTTCTTCCGACAGCGGTCTCACATGGTCGCCGCCGAGCGGTAACCTGATCGTGAATCCAGGGTATGCGCCGTTGTCGCTGTCGATTGCGCTGCGTGGCCAGCAGGCCGCGCTCGGCGTGAACTACGTCTGGTCGAGCTTCTTCTACTTTCGGTTCGGGTGCCTCGTCAGCGGGGATCTCGGCCAGACCTGGACCAACCAGCCGACACCTCAAGGCGCTGCGGCGCAGACGGGTAGCGTCTTTTCGGTGCAAGATGGCTTCTACGCGGCCTACACCGACTACGTGACCTACAGCGGGACGTTGCTCTGCGGCTCACAACCGTATGGTCCTGCGACGCCCGGCACCGGCAGTTTCGCGCCACACCTCGCCAGCACGGGTACGCCTTGCCTCGGCACGTCGGTTGTGTTCACGATCGAGAACGGGCTCGGCGGCGCGCCGGCTTTGCTGGCAGCGACCCTCGCCGGCCCTGACCAGCGCACGTTCGGCAGCGCGACGATCTTGGTTCACGACCCGGTCGTGCCTGTTTGGTCGTTCACGTCGGGCGCATCGGGCACACCCGGGGTGGGCCGCACGACGATGACGCTGGCGATTCCGAATGCGCCACCACTCGCCGGTCTTCGTATGAATCTGCAGGGCTTCGTGCTCGATGTTGGCGCCGCAAACGGGTTCTCGGCAACCGGCGGCCTGGAGATGTGGGTTCAGTAGGACTGCGTGCAAACGCACCAGTTCGGGGCCGGTGCAGGCAGTACGAAGGGAATCGCTGGTGGTCAATCCTGGCCGCTCGCGCCGCTCGTCGGGGTCACGGGCCCACTCATGATTCGGCGCCGTCATCGCAGCATCCGTCATGGCTGGCCTCCGATGAGCCAATAGAGCTCGTCGTAGATGGGGACCAAAACGTGCCCCGCACGGGGGCCGATCCAGGACCCAAGGATGGATGCGTGGCACTCGAAGCCCAGGCCAAGCCTGCATCCTACGACCATCCGGCTCAGCCTCACAGGCCGAGGGGCCGAGGAACGGGCCCTTGACCGCCGAGGCGCGGCAGGTTCTTGTTCTCGGCGGCTCGGAAGCAAGCCTCCGGATCCGCGGAAAGGGTTGAACCCAGCTGCCAGGACAACCATCCACCCAGCACGTCCTTCGTGCTCGCCCGCTTGCGGATCGCGGGGCATCGCATGGAGGCATCATGGACAAGAAGCTCCCGAGCAGGCCTAACCTGCTCTTCTTGAAGCGCGCGGCCAAAGAACTGCTGGCGGCACTCGCCGCCGGAGATGCCGCCGCGGCGCGCACGTTCGTCGACCACCTTCCCGCCGCGCGTGGTTTGACCCAAGAACAGGCGAGAAATGCCGGTTTCCGCCTCGCGGACGCCCAATCCGCGATGGCGCGTTCCACGGGCTTTGCGAGCTGGCCCAACCTGACGCAGTATGTAGAGCAGTTGCGTGCTCTCGAAGGTAGCTGGGAGTTCGAGAGCTTGGAGATCGAAGGCGATGCGATTGCCGCGGCCATGCTCGGCAGTTCGCGCATCCTGATCGATGGCGATCGGTTCCGGACGGAATCGCCGGGTGCTACCTACGACGGCGAGTTCACGATCGACGTCACGGTCGAACCACACACGATCGACATCGAGTTCGTGGCGGGACCAGAAGCGGGGAAGTGGTCGTACGGCATCTACCAGCTCGAAGGGGACCAGCTGACGATCTGCTTGGGATTGGCGGGCCAGACGCGCCCTGCGGGGTTTGCGACGACAGCCGGTTCGGGCCACGCGCTCGAAACTCTACGCCGCAGCTCGGCGGCGCGACCGACGGGCGTCACAGGTGGTGTGCGTGGTGATTTGACAGAGTCTCCTTCACCCGTGGCATGGCAGCCGGGGACCAGCACGCCCGAGCATCAGCGTCTCGAAGGCGAATGGCACGCCGTCCACCTCGAACGTGATGGCATGGTGATGCCGGCGGCGTTCGTGAAGAGTGGTCGCCGCATGGGTGAAGGCACGAAGACGGTAGTGCGCTTTGGTGGTCAGGTGATGATCGACGCCGAGACGCGCATCGACGCGACTGCGTCCCCGATTGCGATCGACTACCGGCTCAAAGACGGCAAGGTGCAGCTCGGCATCCTCGAATGGACGGACGATGGCGTGCGGTTCTGCTTCGCGATGCCGGGGCTGCCGCGGCCGACGAAGTTTGTGGCTGTGGCGGGCAGTGCGTGCACGCTGAGCGCCTGGCGGCGGATCTGAGTTCGTTGGAGTGCGTTGCGCCCCCGGAGTCGGGGGCGTCGCTTTTACATCGCACCGCGTCCGCTTGCATCGATCGAAGCGTGGGCGTGCCACTCGTGCTCGATGTTGCGCATCCACAGCGCGGAGTCGAACTCGACGGATCCCTTGGGAAACAAAGACTGGTCCTCGAGCCAGCTCGACTCCACGTGGTCGATCGCGATGGGTTGCACCCGCCACGACAGGCTGCGCAATTCGAGACAGTCATACTCGTCTTTGCGGAGTGATGGCGAGTAACCGACGGCGCCACGTTCAAAGAATGAAGACGCGGTTTCGACATCCGGGAACAGCGAGTTCGATGGCAGGTGTTCGACGATTCGCCCGCGAACCGAGATGTGGGTGTGACCGTCTGCGCTGCGAAGAGCAATGGCAATGGAATCTGGTGTTTCCGCGACGTCGAACGACGCACGATGGTGGCGGCCCGGGAAGAAGCGCCCGCCAAGCCACGCATTGAGCACGGACGAGGTGTCCCGCCGATTGACGTAAACGCCTTCGCGCTGGCCGCCGTCCGCAGTGGGCCAGGTTACCGCAACACGATGGGCCGCGTTCTCGGAGCGAAGACCCAGCGCACGGGGCCACAATCGCGGACGCACCTGGGCGAGTCGAATGAGGCAGACGCCCGCGATGCCGTGGCCGTTCACCTGTTGTACCGTGAATGGAGCGGGCACGTGCCGCTGGAGCACTTCGGGGTCGACGCGATAGTTCACGAGCACGCGTCGCTCGATCACGCCCTTCACCAGGGGGATGCGCATGGCGGCGAGTCTACCTTTGACAGGAGAGAACGCGTGGCGTGGCCCCAGGGATCCGGTGAGGATCTGGGAGACGAAATGAGAACTACGGCGCGCTCCGTTCGCGGATCACGATTGCAGTGGTGACATAGGTCCGCGGAAGTTCCGTCGCGATCCACTCCTGCGGCGATTTGCGTAGTGGGTCGTGTACTGTGACCTTGCCATCGCGCGCCGCGAGGCAGACTGCGTGCCCACCGCCGGCAGTGGAGCAGACGAGCAGGTGGTTGCCGGAGCCCAGGCACTCGTAAGGGAACTCCTCAATCGATACGAGAAATGGCTGCTCGTGCAGGGTGGTGAGGATGCCCCGATACAGGTCAAACAGGCTGGTGCCGCCCGCGCGCGTCAGGCACGCCGACGCCATATCACATTCGCGGATCTGGATACCACAATAAGAGAGCGCCGCGGCGCAGGCGGCTGGGCCGCATGTGTAAAATGTCGATTGTTGGACGTGATGAGCCGCGTCTGCCGTGCGGGTGTCGCCATGCGTCGGAGGCCACGCAATCCACGAATGGCGATGCAAGCCGTGGCCAAGCACAGAGAGTCCGACGAGGGCTATGACCACGCGGTTCCAACGCACCGGTAGGCGCGCTGCCGCGAGGCCGAAGAAGACGACGGCGATCGGATACAGCCAGAAGCCCTGCACATAGGCATAGCCGGCCCAGGGAAAGAGCCGCCACTCCAGTGCCGGCGAGTAACTGAGTACCGCGCGACCACACAACAGCGCGAGCAGAAGCGGCAGGGCCACGGCTCTGGCCCGTGAGCTGCATGCAGCCCAGGCGTAGGCGGCGGCGCCGAGTGCAAGACTCGCAAGTGCCATGAGGGAGAGCAGGAGCATTGGCCGCTGTGTCGATCGGCAGATTGTGCCGAAGCGCTGGAGTTGCCGCGCCGGCGCCTGCGTCTCGCGACCGTGCTACCGCTTCTTGGCGATCGTCAGCTTGTCGAGCTTGGCCCGGATCAGGATGGACTCCTCGCTGCGCGTAAGGGCCTTGCTGATGGCCTTCAGGCTCATTCCCTTGGCGACGAGTTGATGGAGCTTGCTGATCTCGCTTGGCGTCCAGGCTTGGCGATGCCGTTCGAATCGTTCTGTCATGGCGACGCATGCTAGCGGCCGTCGGTGGGGTTTCGTCGCGAATGCGCGACTGTTCGATGGGCGACTCTCGTGCGGCTGCAGTTGCGCGCAGGGGGAGTGACAGCAGCCAGCTCAACCCCTCGGTCGCCGAACTCGACGCCCTCAGCCGCGTCGAGCTGCCTCGACCTTGGCGATGTCGATCTTCCCCATCTGCATCATCGCCTCGAATGCGCGCCGGGCCGCCGCATGGTCGGGATCCGTGATCGCCGCGATGAGCGCGCGGGGCGTGATCTGCCACGAAAGACCCCACTTGTCCTTGCACCAGCCGCACGCACTTTCCTGGCCGCCGTTGCCGACGATTGCATTCCACAACTGGTCGGTTTCGGCCTGGTCGTCGGTGGCGACCTGGAACGAGAAGGCCTCGTTGTGCTGGAACATGGGCCCGCCGTTGAGCCCGAGGCAGGGGATGCCCATGACCGTGAACTCCACTGTCAGCACATCGCCCTGCTTGCCGTTGGGATACTCCCCCGGCGCGCGGTGCACCGCGTGCACCGCGCTGTCGGGGAACGTCTTGGCATAGAAGTGGGCAGCTTCTTCGGCGGTGCCGTCAAACCACAGGCAGACCGTGTTCTTGCTGGTCATGGGTGTTCCTCGTTCGTGAGGCCGATGAGCCTAACCTCTTGGTTGCTGGTCCCTGCTTCTTGGTGCTCAAGTTGTCTCGCGCCCCACGACGGGCTTTGCTGGCGATCCGATCAGAACGGCGTGATTCTCGCAGCGTCCGAGAAGGATGCCGTGCCGGCATCATCCACAAACCACTGGCAGAAGAACGGCACGCCGATCATCGCGGTCGTCAGCGCTACGGGCTGTTGGAGCGTCCCGATGCCCTGGGCGTTGGTGTTTGGCGCCACGATCGTGGCGAACAGGGACGTGACCCAGATGGTCGGCCCTCCTGCTGGTGCCGCACCGAACATGACCATGCTGGTGGCGTTGGGGGCAGCGTTGCCCACACCGACCTTGAACCAGTCGCTGGCACCTGGTTGCAGCACATGGGGCGGCGAATTGGCGAGGATCTCGGGGATCGCGCCGCTGACGCCGGCGGTGCCAAGACCGTACTCGTTCCCTTCGAACACCTGCGTCTCGCTGTAGAGCTGCGGGCGATCAAATGGCGCGGTCTGTGCCGCGACGCGAGGATCGGTCAAGGCGTTCTGCAGGAAGTCCTGCAGTTGCAGCTTCTCGGTCGCGTTCAGCGGCGGTGTGAAGCCGAGGCCCGGAGGTTGGTTGTTATAGAAATCGATGAGCTGCGTGAAGTTGGTGACAAAGATGTTCACGAAGCCATCGCTGCCGTGGCCGGTGCTGAAGAACTTCTGGTGCAGCCCGAGGTTGCGCAGTGTGGGAGTCTTGCGCGGTGGCTGTCCCGGCAGGTTGATAAAGTGCTGACGGCCATCGGAGAACAGGTTGTCGAAGGGGTCCACGGTCCCGAGCGGGGCGAGCGTGGGGTTGCCGGTGGCGCTGTGGCACGCAAAGCAGTTGCCACGCGTCTTCATGAGGTTGAAGCCGCGCTTCTGGTTGGGCGTCATGGTGCCGCGATCGATGGGGGCAGCGTCAGGAATCAGGGTCCTGTGGTAGTGCGCGAGGGCCATCGCAAAACGCTCCCGGGTGACGCCCTGGAGCCCGCCGAACTGTGGATCGCTGAAGAACACGAAGTCGAAGATGCGCGCGTACATCGCACCTGACGACGTGATCCAGGTGATGTCCGGCGGAATCGTCGTCGGATCGACCATGGACAACGGGTAGGACGTGTTCAGTTTGTTCTGCAGCACGCCGCTCGACCAGAGCATGTTCTGGTGCCCCATCTCGACTCCGTTGATAGGAGGACCAACGGCGAGGTCTTCGAGTGCTGCCCAGTCGGTGAAGTTGGGAATGACAAAGCCCAACTCATCGACAAAGGTCGGGCCTGCCCGAAGGTCCCAGAACAGCTGGTCGAAGAGATAGGCCCCGATCATCGTGGGGGCGTTGACGGGCGTGACGGACCGGTCGATCTGCGTCGATGGCGGTGCCGTAAAGCCGTAGTCAATCGTGCCGGTGTCAGCCTGGGGGATTACGCCGAACGTGCCGAAGTTGCCGTTGCTGTGAACTGCGCCAGGTCGGTTGTCGGTGCCGCCCGCTGCTGGGCTGTGGCACGTTCCGCAGGCCATCGTGTTGTCGATGGACACCTGCTCGTCCCAGAACAGCGTCTTGCCAAGCTGCGCCACACGGTCGCGCTGGGCGATGTCGGCGGGAAGCGCCGTGCTTCGAACGTAGGGATTGGCGTCGGGTGCGGCGGGGTGCGGCCACGTGGAAGTGTCCGGCGGCTCACCGATAAGGCCATTCACGTGCAGCCGCTGCGCCAGTGCCGGAGCACTGAGCACGAAGAGAGCCATGGTTCCCCATAGCTTTGGAAACGAGTGATGCATGGGATGTAACGAGAGCTGCGCCCCTTCTGCGAGCGACTCATGCAGCCAGGGCGCAGCCTGCTGTGCGACATGGGCCGTTGAGCAAGTGTTGGTGCAGAGCCGCGTCGTCCCGACGGTGGCTGACACACCGTTTGCTCACTGCGCAGAATCCCGAGATGGGCGCGATCTTAACTACAAAACGAAAAAGTCCGCGAGCGCAGTGTTTCCGAGATGGCCGTCGATGTGTCGGTGTGGAAGGCCACGATTCGGAATGGCGAGCAACGTGTGTCGGAGGTCGGGGAACCCCGCGCAGAGGCCCTTTCGCGCGGTAAGGCAAGACACCAGCGCCCTATGCCGATACACGTCGTGCCCTTCCGACCCGAGTCGAGGACCACCCAAGGATGCCCGTGCCCGAAGAACCTCCGCAGCGCCCCGTCGCGAGTTTCCAGACGATTCGGCCCTTTGGCAGGACCAACAGCCTCGCCGACGGTGGTCTTGGTCGCACGCATGACCTCCATGGCCGCTTCTGCAGCAAGCCCTTCGACAACTTCGAGATCAACCCGGACGGGAGCGTTGCCGTGTGCTGCCATGCCTGGGTGCCGCAGAAGATCGGCAACATCGCGGAACAGGGATTGTGGGAGGTCTGGAACTCGGACATTGCGCAGCGAATCCGCGCGAGCATCCTCGATGGCAGCTACCGCTATTGCGTCGCGGAGGAGTGTGGTGCAATTCAGGCGGGCACCCTACCCAAGTGTGCGGAGGTTCAAGACCCGCGCCACCGGACGTACATTGACCAGCAGCTCACGAAACTTGACGAGCCGCCATTCCTCTTCAACTTGGGTTACGACGAATCGTGCAACCTGAGTTGTCCCAGCTGCCGTCAAGGAACCGTCCTCCATACTCAGGGACCAGAGTACGAGAAGCGGGCCAGGGTCCAGAGGACCCTCGTGGATACGCTTCTCACGGAGCCACACGATCACCCGATGCGGCTCAACATCACCTTTTCCGGGGACCCTCTCGGTTCGAAGCTATTCCGTGAGCTGCTCGTCAACCTGGACGGCCGCAAGTTCCCCAGGCTGGAGGTGACTCTGCAGACCAACGGCGTGCTATTCACGCGCGAGGCGTGGGCGCGCCTCGAGAAACTGCACGGCAATTTCCGCGGCATCGCGGTCTCAGTCGACGCTGCGACACCGGAAACGTATGCCTACATCCGCCGCGGTGGCAACTGGAACAAGTTGCTGGAGAACCTCCGGTTCATGTGCGAGTTGCTGGCGGAGTCGCGCCTCCGGTGGGTGACCTTGGAGTACGTCGTGCAGCACCGGAACTACCGCGAGCTACCGAGTGCCGTCGAGATGGCCAGGGCCTTCGGCGCCAGCGCCGTCACGCTGAGCCTCATTACGGACTGGGGCACGCATTCCCCGGAGGAGTTCGCCGAGCACGCGATCTGGAAGACGAGCCACCCGGAGTTCGAGCAGTTCCTCGAAGTGCTGAGGCACCCGCTCCTGTCTGACCCGCTGGTGCGGATCGGCAACCTGGCTCCTTACCGGGAGCAGGCGCTCGGCAATCGGACTGCGTAGCGGATGCAGGGGCTTGCGCCTGCGGTGGTAACCTGCCTGCTGAGGCGCGCGCTACAGTTGAGGTGTGTCATGAGCAAGAAAGCCGAGCAGTCCATGGGACCAATCGGTCGGCGTTGGCGAGCGACGATTGCGAGCGAGGCCACGGGCAAGACCACGAGCGAGACCGCGTGGCCGTGGCCGGCTATCATCCCGTTCGTCTTCTGCTTCAACGAGTCCCAACTCGGGCTCGACTGGCCCTGGTGGGCGCAGGCCCTGACCGTGGTGGCCATGATCCATCTGTGCGGCATCGCGTTGGTGCTTCGAGACCGATACTGCGGGCGGTCCAGCCGAAGCGGGGCGCCGGCGCCCAAGAGTCTTGCAGGCGGATAATTGGCAAATGCGCTTAACGACCGCCGCGACCCGGCCCGTCAGCGCACCCTTCCCGGCTACGAGGATCGTATGAGATTTGTAATGGAACCCTCACGGTGTCGTGTGCTCTTGCCAATGTTGAGCCTGTTCGCCGGATGCGCGACTTCCTCCGTGCCCGGCTCCCAGCTTGACAGTTTGTTGGCTCGACTGCCCACGGAGACCTGCGTTGTTGCCATGGTTGAAGCGCCCATCACAGTGTTCGTGGACGCGCTGTTCGCGGCAGTTGGTTCCGATGTGATGGAGGCGAGTAACGACGCATGGTCGAGGACCGGACAGTCCGATGGCCTATCCGCGCTTGCTGCCCGACTGCCTCTAGAGGTTCAGGATCGATTCGCCTTCTTGGTAACGGAGGCTCGGCCGTCCCTGAAGCCAGGCTGGGCGTTCGTGTGTTGGCCGCGCCGACCTGGTGAGGTTCCGGTAGTGGCCAACATCGAGAAGGTCCTCGCGAGTTACCATGCGACCTTCCTCTTCCAGAGAGTGGAGCGCAGGCGTTTCCATGGCGGCTTCCTAACCGAACTGCGACAGGATGGTGCCAAGTGGCCGCATCAGATCGCGATAGTGATCCAGCCCGATCTCATCGCCGTGGGGAGTTCTGCGCAGATATTCGAGGCGGTCTGTGCGCCTCCGCAAGCGCAGGGGTCGGACTTCTGTGCCCACATCCCTGGTGCCAGTTTCGTGCAACCGAGA
>JADZDL010000191.1 GCA_020851075.1 Planctomycetota bacterium
ATCTGCAGGACGGGCTGACCGGTGACCTGCTCCGTGCTGAGGTCCGAAGCACCCGGAACAGCGCCGAGGATGGCCCCGACTTCGGCCGCCTTCTGGGCCAACACATCGAGGTCGTCGCCGTAGATCTTGACCGCGACGTCGCCGCGCACGCCTGCGATCATCTCGTTCATTCGCATCTCGATCGGCTGTGTGTACGCGAGCCTCTGGCCTGGCATGTCACGCAGCTCGCGCTGCACGTGGTTCAACAACTCGGCCTGGGTTTGCGCGCGCCGCCACCGCTCGCGAGGATGCAGCGTCAGGAACACGTCCGTCAGCTCGACGCCCATGGGATCTGTCGCCACCTCGGCCGCGCCGATCCGGCTCCAAACGTGCCGGATCTCGTCGGGGAAGGCCGCCAGCAGCGCCCTCTCCATCTGCGTGTTGTAGCGGACCGATTCGTCGAGATCGGTGCCTGCGATGCGAACGGCGTTGGCGACAATGGCCCCTTCAGACAACCGCGGCACGAACTCGGTACCGAGCCCGCGCGCGACGATCAGAGCGGCGACGAGCACCGCGAGTGCGGCGACGAGCACGGGCAACCGGTGGTGCATGACGGATCGCAGCACCGGCGCATACAACCAACGCGCGGCGCGGATCAGCCACGGTTCGTGTTCCTCGCTGCGACGCGGCAAAATCAGGCTGGCAAGCACCGGGATTACAGTCAGCGACAGGACGAGCGAGCCGGCCAGCGCGAAGATCACCGTCAGGGCCATTGGCTGGAACAACTTGCCCTCGATTCCCTCAAGAGTCAGGATCGGCACGTAGACCAGGGCGATGATCAACTCGCCGAACATGGTCGGCTTGCGCACTTCGAGCACGGCGTCCCTGACCACGTCGATGCGGCGTCGGCCGCTGCGATCATGACCGAGGTGCCGCACGGCGTTCTCCACCTGGATCACGGCGCTGTCGACGACGAGGCCGAAGTCGATCGCGCCGAGACTCATCAGGCTTCCGGCAATCGCGAAGCGCCACATGCCAGCGAACGCGAACATCATCGACAGCGGGATCGCCGCGGCGACTATCAAGCCCGCGCGCAGGTTGCCGAGGAACAGGAACAGCACCGCCACGACCAGCAGGCCGCCCTCGAACAGGTTCTTCCGCACGGTGTCGATGACGTGATCGACCAGTTCGGTGCGATCGTAGACGACCTCGACCTGGATCCCGGCCGGCAGTCGCGGACGCAGCTCGTCGAGCTTCTGCTTCAGGGCCGACGTCACGGTGTGCGTGTTCTCTCCCATCAGCATGAAGCCGAGGCCGAGCACGGCTTCGCCCCGCCCCTGGTAGCTCACCGCGCCGCGACGGATCTCCGCGCCGATCGCGACTTCCGCCACATCCCCGACGCGGACTGGCACACCATCCCGCGCCGTCAGCACGATCTGGCGGATCTGCTCGACACCGGCCACGAGTCCGTCGCCCTGGATGAGCAGCATGCTGCCCTGGGAAGCGATGCTGCCGCCGCCGGCGTTGACGTTGTTGGCTGTCAGCGCGGTCACGACTTCGTCGAACAAGAGGCCGTACCGGACCAGTCGTGCGGGGTCTACCCTAACCTGGTACTGCTTTTCGTTGCCACCCCAGCTGTTGACCTCGGCGACGCCCGGTACGGCGCGCAGGGCCGGCTCGAGGATCCAGTCCTGCACGGTGCGCAGTTCGGTGATGTCCGCGCGCTCCGATGTCACGACGTAGTGGAACACCTCACCGAGTCCGGTCGCAACCGGACCGAGGGTCGGCGCGGACACTCCCGGCGGCAACTCGACGCCGACCAGACGTTCGCTGACGAGCCGTCGCGCGAAGTAGATCTCCGTCGTGTCGGCGAACGTGACGACCACCTGCGAGAGGCCGAACTTGCTCACCGAGCGCACGCCCTGCAGCGCGGGCAGACCGCTTATCGCCTGCTCCACAGGGAACGTGACTTGCCGTTCGATCTGCTCCGGCGCGAGTGCCGGCGCGACCGTGTTGATCTGCACCTGGACCGGCGTCGTGTCCGGGAACGCGTCGATGTCGAGTGCGCGTACTGCCAGGACTCCGAACACCGAGGCGACTGCAAGCGCCACCAGCACCACGAGGCGATGCTGCAGCGACCAGGTGATGATGCGTTCTAGCATGGGGTCACTTGTCTTCGCAGCAACCAGCACCCAGGTTGCTCTTCAGGATCTCGGCGACCAGTACGTGGCTGGCGGCCGTCACGACGACTTCGCCCGGCAGGACCCCTGCGAGCACTTCGGTGTAGGCCGCGTCGCGCGCTCCGATCCGCACCTTGCGGGTTTGGAAAACCGTGTCGGCGAGCCGGACGAAGACGACGTGGCAACAGCCTTCCCACTGCACGGCGGCGCTCGGCACGGCGATGACCTTGGCCGTTGGGCGAATCACGATCTGGGCCTTGCCGAACGTGTTTGCCCGCAGTGCGCCATTGGGGTTGTCGACGATGGAGCGCGCCTGCAGCGTGCGCGTCACGTCGTCGACTGCGGTCGAGATCCAATCGACATGACCGGGGACAGGCTCGCCGATCGCTCGGTCGGCTCGGAAGAGGACGCGGGCTCCGAGCAGGATGCGCGACGACAGCGGCTGCGGCACGTCCATCAGGACCCACATGCGCCTTGGATCCGCGATCTCGAACAGGACCCGGCTCGTGTCGACCGTGTCGCCTGCGACGAGGCCCAACCGAACCACGACGCCGGACTGCGGCGCACGGAGCGGCAACAGGTTGGCGGACCGGATCGCCTCGGGCAGTGCCTTCAGGACCGCCTCCGGGATGCCGAGCCCCGCGACCGAGTCTGGCGTGGGCGTTCCTTCCGGCAACGGCAGACCGAGGTTCAGGATCGCCTGCTGCGCTTGGAAGAGGCGGATCGCTGCCTCACGCGAAGCAGCACTTGCCTGGATGCGATCCGTGTCCTTGCCGAAGCCCTCGGCCACGAAGCGTTCGAGCCGTTTCTCGTTAGCGACCGCGACGTCATGGCTGGCGAAGGCCTGCAGCAACTCCGCTTTCGCCTGACCGGCCTCCGCCGCGTCTATCAACACCAGCACGTCGCCTGCCGCCACCGCGTCGCCGAGCTGCTTGCCCAGGTAGCGGGCGGTGCCGGTCACGCGCGACACTACCCTGGCGAAGCGCGTCCGGTCGTAGTCAATGTGGGCGGGGACGGCGACGGCCTCGGCCATCGGCCGTTCGATGACCTGGCCGAGACGCACTCCGACCTTGTCGAGAGCCTCCTTCGAGGCGAACTGCACCTTCAGTGCGTGCTTCTGGCACGTGGCCGGATCCTTGCCGGGCTTCGGTGGTCCAGCGGGAACAGCATGATCGGCGGCGGTGACGATCGGCACCGAGTCGTCGTCCGCGACCTCGCCCTTGCG
This sequence comes from Planctomycetota bacterium, assembly GCA_020851075.1. Classification (GTDB taxonomy): domain Bacteria; phylum Planctomycetota; class UBA1135; order UBA1135; family UBA2386; genus JADZDL01. Next base: position 3,385 of record JADZDL010000191.1, read on the forward strand.
TGCGATCTCGGGGTGGCAAAGGGTGCAGCCCGATTCCGGAACGCCGTGTTCCTTGCACCAGTCGGCGGCGATGCCAGTTGCGAGGATCTCCGGATGGCAGATGGTGCACTTCGATTCGGGAACGCCGTGCTCCTTGCACCAGTCTGCGGCGCTCTCGCCGGCCAGCTCCGGGTGGCAGGCAAGGCACGTGGACTCCGGCACGCTGTGTTCCACGCACCAGTCTTCGCTCACGGCAGGTTCACCGCCGAACAGTGTGGAGAACTTCGGAGCCTGCCAGCCCGTGTGGTGGCCCCAGAGCCCCACGGCGAACAGTAGAAGAAGAACGAGCCCGCTCGGCAGGCGGGACAGGAGCCAGGCGATCGGGCGGTGCCCGGATCGAGGAGTGGCGACGTCGCTCATGGTTCTCGGTGCCTCCACGTTCGTAAACTCGAGGTGCGGTCCTGGTGGCTCATGGACGTCCCTTGCGTTGGGAATCCTGCTGCTCGGCGGCGGCCAACGCGGCAGGGCCGCCCACGGCGCGTTCCAGTTCGATGCGCGCCAACCACTGATCCTGCTGCAGCAGCAAGCGGCTTGCTTCCGAGGCCCGCAGCTCCTGTTCGGCCCGCAGGATCGTGCCCACGTCGGCCGCACCGGCTCGCCAGGCCGCCTCGGCCAAATCGCGGCGGCGTTGCTGCAGCGGCAGCAACTCCGATCGCACACGGCCCAACGCCGCGTCTGCAACCTTCGAAGCGGCGAGTGCCCCGCGGGTGGCCTCGACGATCTCGCGGCCGAGCGCCGTCGCCCGGTGACGAGCAGCCAGCAACTCGGCGCGAACCCCTTGCTGTCTTGCGCCTCCGCCATCGAACAAGGCCAACGGCAGCGCCACGCCCGGACCCGCGGCCCACGCTTCTTCACGTTCGGCCACGGCACCCAACCCCGCGCCGGCGAGCCACGACAGGCCCGCGAGTTCGAGATCGTCGCCGAGCGCCTGGATCTCGGC
>JADZDL010000192.1 GCA_020851075.1 Planctomycetota bacterium
ACGGCGACGAGGCCTACCAAGATCACGGTGGCCCCAGCCACCCGCAAGCGGCGCGTGGCGGCGCGCATGGTGATCATGGTGCTGCCCACGCCCACAAGGAACAGCGATCCGCAGAGCAACTCTGGCCTGGGGAAAGCGGAGGGAACCCAAGGAACGAAGAAGTAGAGCAGGAACGCAGCGGCCAGGCAGGGTGGTCCCAAACCATGGGCGATCCCATCCAGCGCTCTTGGCCTCATCCGATCCCCCATGCTGTGGCCATGCAATACCCTTGCCGATCGGGTGCAAGCCCGCGTGTCACGACGTCGTCTTGCGGCGCCTGAACGAGCGCGAGGGCGAGCAGTGCAGCAGACGACAACATGCCGGGATCCTACCTGATCGCAGCAAGGTCCGCGTCAGCCGTGGGTCAAGCGTGGTCGCCGACTCACGCGGGTTCGCAGCGAGACAGCGGACCCTCACCAGTTCGGCGGCCCGCGGTCCAGATGCCCTCGCCGTTGTAGTCCCTGACCTCCATACCGCGCACCTGGCGTCTTAGCGCCTGCCCTGCGAGCCCGGCGTAGAAGGCAACCTTCGCTCCGATGTTCCTCGCGACTCGTCAGCGCCGCGGGCCTGTTGCGCGGCCCAACGCTGGCGGCGCTCGGTCGCAGCAAGCAGAACCGCGGCGAGCAGGCAAGGGATACCGATCATGGCCCCGTAGAGGACCACGGCCCGCATGATGGCCTGCGTGGTCGAGCCGAAATGGGCGATCCGGAACTCGTCCGTGATCGGCCAGAACCCGTTCTGGTAGTGAACAGCGGCCATCGTGGTCACCGCCGTCACCACCGCGACGGCAGCTCCGCACAAGGCAACCAGCACCGGTCGTGTTGGAGCCACCAGCGAGCCAACCACACCCAGCGCGAACCCTGCCAATACCGGCCACTGGGCGTGCGTGTAGCCCTCCGTCGCCCAGAAGCCCACCAGGGATCCGGCGAGGGCGCCAAGTCCACCAGCGACGAGCCATCCGCGGATGAGGATCACAGGTCCTGCCTGAGCATGCATGGTTGTCTGTCCAACGTCTTTGCCCCGGAGCCACGAGGGCCGCTGTGGCGCTCGCCGCTCCGGCAACGAGTCGAGCAGCAGCTTACCGGATCGTCGGGTTGTCGCTCGTGTCGTCGTGGAAGCTCTCCATGGCCTGGCTGCGCTGCTGATCGAGGTCCACAAACCAGATCGAGGAAACCGGCTTCCCACTTCGTGCCGCGCGTCGGACCACGACGTACTCGATTGCGAGCGGAAGAAGACCACCCTCGATCCCGACCAACCAAAGAACGGCCACGAACACCAAAGTGCTGATCGCCCAGCCAGCTTCCATCCCTAGATAGAGCACGCCAACGAGTGCCGCGACGCAGCATGCGAGAATCACGCACCTCAGCAAGAACGTCGCTCGGACTCTGCGCATCTGACTACCCACGGAACTTACCGCGCAACCGCGAGCGCCGTTTGGACCGCTCGCCGACTACTGCGGCTTGCTGGCCAGCCTACGCCGCAGCCTGACGCGATCCTCGGCCAACCGATCAGAATCGGCCGAAGTTGCGAGCACAATGCGCAGAACCTGCAAGGCCAAGAACACCAACCCAAGGATTCGAAGGCCCTCGGGAAGCGGAGAGGCAGACGCCACGATGCAGCCCATTACCACGAGGTGAAACGACTCCTCGCGCGGTGATGACAAGGCCAACCAACCCCATGGCCTTGCGGTCGATCCTGCTCGGGACGAACGTCTTGGAGTCTTCATCGATTCGTGCCTCAACGGTCTGGCTGTATGGGCTCGTAGTGTAGTTGCGGCCCCGTCCTCTGCCAATGGTAAGGCAGTCAGAGCCCGTTGTCCCTCCTCTCATGGGTCAGCCTGTCCGACGAGCCCGCCAGGTCTTACGCAACTCGCGAGAAGTTGCATGGTCGACCCATGCATGATCACCGACAGCCGGAGGTTCCTGAACGTCATGTGGCGCCTGGAAGAACCGACAAATCAGCAGATCGCCAGACTGCCCAACGACCACAGCATCGCCCTTGATCCCATCGTGCGATCCGCGTCCACGAACCGGCAGAAGCAGGTCCTGCCGGTCACCAGGCCAGTCCGCCGGATTGTCGACACGGATCGCCAGCATCCCTTCGTCCACCGCCACCACGGTCGCAAACGCGCCCACCCACCAGACCATGTCCATGACGTACATCTCGGGCGGCACCGGACAGTCGGCCGATGCGAGGCGTCGCATCTCATCAACCAGGGTGACGGGCAGCCCCCTCTCCACCTGGGGGAGCTTTGGCGGCGCCGCACAGGCCGCTACCACGAGAAGAAGGGGAAACGTCGCGCGCATGTCTGGTCAAGGGTCTGGGCGCTGAGCGGCGCGCGGCTTGGCCCGCGTTCGCCCCTGCAGCGAGTTGCGCAAGTCAGTCTACGGGCTGGTACTCGATCAGAGAAGCGAGGCGAACCGACATGCGTCTCGGTCGGGGAAGTGCAGTTGAGCCCGACGGATCGGCAAGCGGACTGTGCGGGGTGAAGCAGTGGAGGAAGAAGGCAACCCTGGCCGGGTATTCACCAGGCTCATCGAGGAACAACCGACGCACGACCTGCCGGCCATCGGCCGAAAGCTGGGTAACTTGCCAAGGAACCTGCGCCCCCGCGGTCGCAGTCGCGTGTTCCAGCTTCCCAATGCATGGCGCGAAGACCCTTGCCTCTACAAGCACCAGCCCACCAAGCACCGCATTGATGCGGGGCATCGCCAACTCCCGGCGCTTTGGTGTGACGCGGCCGCCCCAATGCGCCTTGAGCATCCGGAGCACCAACGGCTCTGTCTTGGAGACCCGGTAGACGCCCAGGATCTCGATCGGCACTTTGCGCGTGCGCTTGCTCATGTGACCAACCGGATTCCGCCCAACATCTTTGCCGCTCGGGCGCGAGTGCCACTGCGGAACTCGCCGCCCCCTGCGGCTTGTGATGCGGTCATGGTCCGAAGTACTTACGCGGGCCACAAGCCCTCTCTGTCTGAATGCCCGCCAGGGCCTTCGCGCGGCAACGATCGTCGGCAATCCTCTCGGCGATCGCACGAGCCAGATCTCGGTCCTCCTTGCTCAGCATCTCAAGAGCATTCACCAACGCACGGCCGACCCGCCAAAAGGTGTCGGTGGCATGGAGTGCGGCGAGATCCTCGACCAACTGGCGGCGGGTGGATGCTCCGAGATCCCAGCCTCCCTGCAGCAGCGCAAGAAGAGCTTCAGCCCGCGATGAGGGCGGAGTCGCCGCCAGTGCACGCTCTCGAGCTCGACCCAGTGCGTCCCACGCCAGGGCTGCACGCCCCCTCTCGACGAGAGCTCGGATCGGCCATGCCGCAACGGCTGCCTGCTTATAGTTGTCGTGACACTCAGCCGCCGCCATCAACGACTCCTCCGCGACCTGCTCGACCTTGCTCTCGTCGGCGTAGCGAGCTGAAGCTGCCAGTGCTTGACAGCGAAACCATGGATCCTTGATCGCCAATGCCATTTCTCGGGCTGCGGCCGGATCGCGGGCCGCAACCAGATTCGCACGATCACGCGCTTCTGTTGGAGACATCGGGTTGACACGCAGAACGCTGGAGCTGCTGAGCGGCGCGCGCCTTGGCGGGCGTTCGCTCCTGCAGCGAGTCAGGCATCGGCCAGCGGGCCAAGGCCTTCGAATCGAATCCGGTCGAGAGCAGCCATGGCCCTCTCAAGATCATTTGCGTCCCGGACCATCCGCAAGTCCACGCCCGTTTCGCGGAGCACACAGTCAAGGACGAGGTCCCTGGGAACGTGCAACTTCTGAGAAACGTGAACCGTGCACGATCGGGCGTGCGACGCGCGATGGGGAAACGGGACGCTGGGCTCCAAAGCGTCTCGTCGATGCGCGCTGTACGACATAATCGCATGCCCAACGGTTTGGCCGGTTAGCCGGTTCCCATCGTATCGAGATCCACGACGCATCGCGCCCAGAAGGTGACCGCACCCCCGGACGCCTCGAAGTCGACGACACGAACGCGAAGCCCCTCCAAACCGCGACCGCCAACATCCAGGATCGCCATGCCGTGAGTTGGACTCGGGAAGCCATCCTCGATCTTGAGTTGCTGAGGTGACCAGAACCGAAGCCGACGAACGACCTCTCCGCGATGGAGCGAGAGATCGAGGAAGGGCTCACTGCCATCGAGACCGACGTGGTAGTGGAATTCACCGATCGAGCACTCCCACGGTTTGCTGATGATCGGATGGTCAGGGTCGCGGTCCATGATCCAGCTAACGGTTGAGGCACTGAGCCGCGAGCGTCTTTGCCGCGCTCGTCGGCAGCACGAGTTTGTTGGCCGGCAGACTACTGGATCCGGCTCTAGTCATCACACCGCCAGGTCGCCGATCGACTGCGCGCG
>JADZDL010000193.1 GCA_020851075.1 Planctomycetota bacterium
ACGGTCACCGCCGACGGCGATGTCCACGACTCGCGACTCGATCCCGCGTGGCACAGCCCTTGGAGTAGATCGCGCGGGGCGAGGAGGTTCCAGCGCAAGTTCCCGCGCTGCGCGGGACTTCGGTTGGGTCACCGAGCGGCGACCCCTACGCAATGCACTCCGCGACGCACCGCAGGGGCGCAAAAGTGCCTTGCACGTTACCGCCGCCGGTCGAACGAGTCGGCAGGCCAGAACTGCACGGCCCCGAGTCGCCTACCCATCCGCGTCATGGAGCGACCTCTTAGCACAACCCTCGTCCTACGAGGATGGAGGTCGCGTCTTGTGAATCTCGACGGACTGGTAGCCGCGACGAAACGTCGCCCCTTGGGGTGCCCGCAAGGTAACGACAGCGTCGTCACTCGATTCCAGCCCCGCAGGATCAGACTTGGCCTTCACATGTTCCACAACGAGTTGGGAGACTTCGGTGCTGGCGTGTCGGACAACCACCCACATGCCCATGATGGGCACGCCGACATCCTGGACATGGCGGAACCCGGGAATCGCTTGGCCAACTCGGAAAGAAGCGCCTCTGTCAACTTCGGCCTCCACGATGCAATCGCCACAATCGCCTTTCGCCACGTCGGGGTCGAGCAGCTCCATCAGCCTCTCAGCTCCGCGCAGGTCCGCGTCGCAGAGACCAGTTGGAAACGCAGACGGAAGCGCCATATCACAGTGGATCCATCCAGAAATCTGTCGCATTGCCTGCAGGAACCGAACGACAACGTTCGCAGACTCTATGCTCTCATCTCGGTTGACGCGGCATCGCCAGCCCATAGCTCGGTTCCCGTCCATCTCGATGAACATGTCCATCGGGAGCCCCGAAGTGGCTTGTTTCGTGAAGGCAGCAACCTGATCGAAGTAGCTAAGCGAATTAATCGATTGCCCTGCCCACCCACTGAGCAACACGTCCATTTTCACGATCACGCGCTCGATAGGGGGATCCATTGTAGGGTCGATGCCCAGTTGAATCCGGAGCGGGTGACGGGACGGGGACTGTTCGAATCGTAGTTGCCGTTGACCACCGACCAAGAACCCTGAGAGCGGGTCTATCGCCACGCTGCTGCCATCGAGAACCACTTTCAAAGTCGCCGCGATTCGCTTCGTGAAAGATACGCTCACAGCCTTGCTGGCGACATCGCTCAACAAAGGTGAACCCGTCACCTCCAGCTTCAGATCGGCCAGAGAGACTTCCCTTCCTTCGTCGAAGAGTGCGCCCCTGGCCGCAGCCAACTGGGCGGTCGGCCCCGAGAGCTTGAACTGCAGGGCGACCTCTTCCACGGCATCAAATGTCCAAATCTCCCTGCCACCAACAACAGTCACGCGAGGCCGAAACCGATTGTCTAGTTCGGAGAATCGCGATGCTTGATGCGAGATCGCATCACGGACCGTCCCAGGACGTAGCGATGTCATGAATTCAATCGATTGCGCGACTGCCTTCCGGAGCAGGCCGTGGTCGGCCAACCTCTGCGCGGCCGGTATGGAAACCGTCATCGTGCGGCTTGCCCACTTGATCTGCTTCTGCTTTGCCACCCAGCCCTGCAAGAAGAGCCACACGGCTTCCCTGGCCTCCACATCTACAACGACAAGGAACACAGGCTCGCGAACCTTCTCGAAATAGTATTGCAGGTGCCTTGTCTCCATGCGGAACTGCACTTTGGACTTGTCACGACTGAGTCGGTAGTTGGCAGTTCCCTTCAACTGGACCATGAAGGCCACGCCACTGACTCGATCACCTTCAACCAGTTCGACTCGGAAGTCCTTTCCGTAGTCGTTTGCGAGACGATCCGTGACGCCAAGATCCTTGGTGAGATCCTGAAAGATCGCTTGAGCTGCAGCATCGGTAACGTGGCTCTGGGGGCGCTTCATGATCGAGCTCCACGAGCGCGGAAGTCAGTCTCTGACTCGCCAATGGCGTGCGTCGACATGGACGGTAACTGGCTGCTTTGCGCAGGCCGCTCGAATCGTGCTCTTGGTCTGACAGCCATGATGCTCTCGCGACTTCACAGCCGCGATATCGTCAATCCGAACACGAGGGCATCGAGTTCGGCCGTCGGGATGTGCAACTCCCGCGCGAGGTCGCGGCGCGAAACGCCGTCGCTCGCCAACGCCGCAAAGACCTTGGCTAGGATCTGCGAGGACTCCCAGCCCGTGCTTTCGGGCTCGCTCCTCCGGTAGCCGCGCTGCGACGCCTCCATCCATAGCGCGCGGTGCCTCCACTCCGTCAGAACGTCGAGCGAATGGAGGCGCTGGATCAAGGCTCCGACCGACACCTTCCAGACCTTCTTCATCTGCACCAGCCGGTCCAACGTCACGAGGGGCGGCACGTTCGCCAGCACGCTCGACTTCGGCATCAGGAACGCCGATGCGAAGCGGTCGGCCTCAACTTCGGCTTCGCGACCACCCTGTCCGGCGTGTCCGTGCAGCACAAGGTGCCCGAGTTCGTGGCATGCATCGAAGCGGCTGCGTTCCGCGCTCTTCCTCGTGTTTAAGAACACGAAGGGCACCTCGTCGCGGCGGAAGGAAAAGGCATCGACCGCATCACAGTCTTCGACCAACGAGAACACGCGCACGCCGTGGCTTTCGAGTAGATGCACGACGTTGCGGATCGGCTTCTCGCCAAGGTCCCACAGTCCGCGAAGCTGATCGGCGGCAAGCTCGGGATTCGAGACGCCGCGCATCACGGGCACATCTGGCACCGGGAGGTCGAAGCGGTCACCGATGAACTCGGCGAGTTCGATCGCGACCTCGGCTGCGCCGAGTGCAGCGTCGCGCCGGGAAGCCGTCATCTTCGACAGCGCACGGAAGCTCACCGCCTCCGTGCGGACCTCAGGCGGATCAGGCTGTTCGAAAAACGACAGCGGGAAACCAAGCTCGCGGGCAAGAGCGGCCATCGTTTCCGGTGACGGTTCAGCTCGGCCCTTCTCGATCCGGCCTAGATGGTCGGCGGTGACGCTCGCAGCTTCCGCGAGGGAAGTCTGCGTCCGGCCCCGTCGCTTCCGCGCGAGGGCGATGCGCTTTGGATTCACAGGCATGGCGGCGCTCTATGCCTGCTGCTTCTTGCGCACGTCGATCTCGATTTCGCCAGTGTCCTCGACCGGCAAGACCTCGTTCGTCGGCTCCGTGTTGATCGGCGCGAACAAGATGCGCTGCTTCCAGTCGACGATGCGGCCGTCGGCGTCGACGCGCCAAGGCAGCGACAACTCGAATCGCACTTGATCGCGATCGCGGCTCACCAACAGAACCCAGGTCTCGACCGGCGGCGGGTCCTTGGGGGTGAGCACGTCGCCCCACAGCAGCCGCTGGTTGTTGTTCGCGACGGCGAGTTCCACGGCCGGCCCCTTCGGGTTCTTGCTGCGTGGCGTGCCGCGTTGCATTCCGGTGGCCTCGTCGCCGGTCTGGACGATGATCGCGACCTTGCCATCCGGGCTCACCGTGGGGCAGCTACCGCCCTGGATGGCCTGCCAGCCTTTCCCGACCAGCCCCTCGCGAATTGCCCGGGTGGTCTCCGCCCAGGCCGAATAGCCGGCGCGAGTCGGTGGATCCAACTCGGTGCAACCGCGGCGGGCGATCTCGCCGCGTTCGACGGCGTTCCGGAGGATCTGCTGGGTGACGCCGATCCGCTCTAACGTCGTCGGCAACAGGGGGAGGATCTGCTCCATGTCGGGTTTTGGCTCCTCAAATGAGGGAGGAAAAGTCGACATGCAGCCTACGGGCAGCCGGGGCTCACGCAAGCATCTGCGCCGACATTCTTCCCCCGGCCCTGGCGGGCCGCCCACCGCGATGCCGCTGGCGGTCCCGGTTCGGGACTCGTCGTTGGCGCTGCTCGAAGGTGCCGCCACCGCGATCGATGTGCTGGACGTGAATCCGAAGAACCACGGTCAGACGACACAGCAGGAAGGCCCGACCGCACCGGGATCACCCGGCACGGACCGGCCGAGCGCACCAAGGGCGGTCAGGTATCTCCGGGTCTCGGGCAAAGGACAGGTGGGCGGCGACGGCTTCCCGCGGCAGCGCACCGCGATCGCTGCGTTCGCCGCGGCGAAGGGGATCGACGTGGTGCAGGAGTTCCGCGACGAAGGCGTGTCCGGCACGCTGGGCCTCGCGGACCGGCCGGGCCTAACTGCACTGCTCGAAGCCGTGACGGCCGCCGGGATCAACACGGTGCTCGTGGAGAGAGCCGACCGACTGGCCCGCGATCTGGTCGAGAGCGAACTCCTACTGCGGACCTTTCGCGAGCAGGGCATTCGCGTGGTCGAGGCCGAGGGCGGCACGGACCTGACGAACGGGAGCGACGACGGGAACCCGACCGGCGTGCTCATCAGGCAGGTCCTGGCAGCGGTCGCGCA
>JADZDL010000194.1 GCA_020851075.1 Planctomycetota bacterium
AGGTTCGGATCCCAATCGTCATGGCACGAGCTGCACGCGGCGCGCGTCGGCTGCGTATAGATCAGGTCGCCCTGGGCCGGAGCCGCCAGCGGGCCAGCACCGTCTGGGTCGCCGTGGCACTTGTCGCACTCGACCGGGGCCCGACGCAGCAGGTTCTCGAGCGACTGGTTGGTGCTCGAAAGCAGCGTGAAGCCGGCATCGCGCGGCATCGCCGTGTAGAAGCTCGGCCACGCCGGCCAGACGATCGCCGAGAAGTCGATGAGCGAATCGCCATAGCCGATCATCTCGTAGGGCTTCTTCGTCACCGCGTAGTTGCGCGATCCATCCGGGTTGGTGCCCACACCGAGCACGGACGGCAGGTACTTGCCGGCGTGGATCTTGTGGATCATCACCTTGAAGTCGATCGCGACGCCTGGCGTGCCGCCGGCGACGGTCGCCGTATTGCGGTCTTCGGCGCCCGACGTGTGGCACAGAAGGCAGTTCGTGATGTTGTTGCGGTTGTCGCCGTGCGCGCGCAGTTGCTCGTGGCACTGGTTGCAGTTGGCGAGCGTCACCGTCTCCCGGTGTTCGAGCGTGCTTGCATCGCCGATCAGGAAGTCGGCCGTCGTATTGCCCGGGTCGCGGATCAGGCCGCCGTCGAGCGCGTAGTCCTTGCGGAGTTCGATGCCGACCGTGTAGGTGCCGCTCAGCAGCGGCAGGTCGGTCATCTCACCATCCGTGAGCGCCGCAGTGTCGTTCAAGGGCGCCAGATACCGCTCCGGGATCGCCTGCGAGAACGTGTAGGAGTAGGCGCCGAGCGCCGTCTTCTTCGCAGCCGTGATGAGGTCGGCCTGCGACGCGATGACGCGCTGGTAGTTGGCGGTCGGCCCCGAGACCATGATGCCGCCGCGCGACATCTTGGACAGTTCGAGCGCGACGCCATCGTTGCGCTTCAGGGTGAAGTCGACGGTGATCTTGTCGCCGACCTTGAAGTTCCCGTTCGTCCCGGTGCCACCTCGAACCGAGGTAATGGCGACCACAACGCCGGGCAGGGAATCCGCAGCCCCGACCACCGGGTCGGGTGCGACCCCGATCTCGGGGGCTGAGCCGCCACCGCCGCTATTGCAGGCAGCGACTCCGAGCAGCAGACTGATCCACAGGGCGGACGTTCCGGCCCTGGCTCTGGCGGGAAGGGAAAGGCGACAGGCTGTCGACATGGGTAGCTCCTGACTCGAAGGCACGTTGCGTCGAAAATGACGCCCGCGTGACAATGAGGAGTGTGCCTACTTGCCGAGCCGCCGCCCATTCGCCGAAAGGGTGATCCCACCGGCCTTTGGGGGGGTGAAAGGGGCAGCCATAGTGCTTAGCTCTGCCCGTCCGGCAAACTGCTAGCCGTCTTTGGGAATCAGGACGAGCGGCCGACGCGGCGACTTCGGCGCCGTTTCGCCCGATGGCATGGGCGGTTTGGCCGCCGGCCCGGTCCGCACTGGGGCCGCCTTCGGCCGTCCAGCACCCTCCTGCTGCGCACGTTCCGCAAGCGGCCCCTGCAAGGTCGGCGCCATCGATTGTGCTTCGAGTTCGACGCTGCGCACGAAGAACGCAAAGTCGGGCGCCAGCTCGTCCCAGGCCGCTACGGGGGCCCGACAGACGAGCACGAGGAACTGACCGCGGTGCGGAATCACATCGACGGTCGCCGTCACGGGAGCTCCCGCCGACTTGCCGCCGGCAACCAACCGCACCGAAGGCTGCTCGCGCACCACGGACGCCTCGCGACGTTCGATGCGCAGCTCGGGATACAGCAGGCGAAACCAGTTGGCGACCGCATCTGCTGCCGTGTCGAGCGGAGTATTCGCCTCGAGGTGGTCCATGCGGGAGAAGCCGATCGAGGCCCCGCGCGCTTCGCAGAACAGAGCGACCTGGCCGGCGGGCAACCCTTCCACCGGGGCCCAGGCCGGGTTTGGGGCCCACAGTCCAAACTCCCCGCCAGCCTCGCGCACGAGTGCACTCGGGATCGCCGCCCCACCTGCCGCGGCGCGCGCCGACTCCGCCGAACTCGGCAACGCGACCAACGATGGGCCCGCGAGTTCCCGACGCAGCGTGCGCTGGCTCGCATCGAGCCACTCGCTGTTCCGGCCCGAAACCGACGATTCCGCGATCTCGGTGACATCCTGCGTCTTGCCATCCACCGTCACCCGACGCTGCCGCGCGCCATCAAAACTGCGCACGACGAGCTCTTCGGTCGCCGGGTCAAACATGGTCCCGGCGGCGATCGATGTGCCTTGGTGCCGAGCCAACGTGCGCGCCAACAGCGGGAAGGTGCGAGCCTCGTTCCACTCGAGGCAACGTTCGCGTCGCCCGGTGCGGTCGAGCCGCGCCACATGCAGTTCGTTGCCGACGCACTTCGCTTCGACGATGCGCTCGTCGACGACGCGATCCGACTGGGCCCCGGAGGCCGCGATCACCGCCGCGCCCATCACGGGCTCGCTGATGCGTTCGCGGAAGTAACAACTCTGCGGCGCGCCCGTGGCGTCGGCACGGCACATCGACGTGATCTGGTAGCGTCGATGCCCTTCGGCAAACTCGTATTCTTCGGTCGCCTCAAGCTCGCCACCCGCGCGCACGACGACCGACGCGTGCAGCCAGCCCACCGCGGCGCCTTGCGCGTCGTGCAGCACAAACCACTCGTTGCGCGGCGGCACGGGTCCGTTCGCAGTGGTCACCGCTGCCCCGGCCCCGCGGCGCACCTCCTGCACCATCGCCATGCTGATGCCGACCTTGGCGCCCGCTTCGAGTTGGATCTCAACGTAGCCGTCGAGTTGGGCCGTGATGCGGCCTTCGAGCTGGTCGCCGTTCTTCAGCAACACGAGGTCCAGCGTGCGCGCCGCCGCGGCCGGCGGGTCCTGCGGCAGGCCCACCGATACCTGGGGGTCCTGCGCACACAAGAAGGGCAACGACAACAGCATTTGGAAGGGGGTCATGGCCGATTCGATCTCCGACCCGCTCTATCGAACGCCCGATGCCATCGGCTTGATCGCTGTTGCGGATTTCGACGCCGCGGCGGCGACGGGGACCGCCTCAGGCCCTGGCCAGGACCACGCGCCGCCACCCGGCCACCGACAGGACGAGCGCAAGCCCCAGCACGGGCAGCAGGAGCAATAACGCCGGCACGCCGAGCATCTCCGCCCAGAACACCCACCACAGGTGCCGGCCACCACGATCCTCCCAGTGTTTGGGCGCCATGCCCTGCTCGACCTCGTTCTTGCCCGGCATCGCGGCGATGCCAAACAGTGGTTCGATGGTATTGGCACTGCCGTCGTTGGGCTTGCCATCCGGCAACTCAAAGTCGCCGCGCCACGACTTCCACGCGTAGGTCCAATTGGCGTGCAACGGCGAGAAGCGCGGCAGGAAGAAGAAGTGATCCGCCGCATCGACGCCCTTGCGATCCTCTTCGCGGATCTTGCCCGCCGCGAGTTCGCGATCGTACATCGCTTCGACTGCACGCCCGGCGAGCTGGTTGTGGCCGCGCGTCGGCGCGAGCACGCTCGTGAAGCTCACGAGACAACCCAAGCCAAACAGCACGAGGAACGACCGGCGATGCGCGACCCAGGGCCTGGCTTGCGGCAGCACGATGGCACAGAGGCCGACCACCGCCGGAGTCACGTACCGCGCGCCCCAGCACTGCCCCGACTGCCACCCGTTCGTCATCGAGAACATTGCCATCGGGATCGCAAACAGCACCCAGGCGAGCCATCGCAACTGCGGCACGTACCGCTTCTTCAGCCCGAGCGGCAACGCCAGCCAGAGCATCGGCGAGAACCACAGGATGCCTTTGCCCGCGGCAAAGAGCAGTTTGGTGAGGCCGAACACCAAGGGGTAGTTGAACCACGAGCCGAACTTCGGATAGCCCGTGTCCATCGGATCGCCAAACCGCAGGTAGTCGACGCCGAGCAGCAGCAGGAGGCACGGCAAACCACCGAGCAGAAACCACAGCAGGTCCAGGGGCCGCCGCTGTCGCCAGGCGGCGAGCACGAGGACCAGACCAAACACGGGCACGATGAGCCCATGCGGGTAGCGGGTCAGCACCGCAGCGCCCGCCGCGAGCCCGCCGAGCAACAACGTGCGTCGCGAAGCCGTGCCATGGTGCGCGCGCACGGTCGCCAGCAGCGCAGCAAGCAGAAAGCACATGCCGGGCCCGTCCGACAACGTCTCGCTGCCGAGCGGGAAGAACTGCGTGGCGAGTGTGATCGCCGCCGTGGACCAGGCGGCATCACGCGCAGCCGCCCCGAGCGCGCGCGCGATCAAGAACAAGAGCAGCACCGACGTGGCCCCCAGCAGCGGCGGCAGGAACATCGCGACGAGCGCGTGGTCGAGCACGAGGTGCCCTTCGCGATACGAGAGATTGAAGATCAGGTGCTCGTCGCGCACCCCCGGCGCCACGAGCGCGCGATACCGTTCTTCCAGCGCCGGGAAGGCCTTCTGCAACGCTTCGCCGGTCGCGACGAACGGCACCATGAGCCACACGTGGCCCATCGGAAACCACACGTAGGTAAGCCCATTGGTGCCGACCTTGCCGTAGCGGTGCACACCATTCGCGGCTTCCCCCTGGATGTAACTCGCGAGCGCCCCCTCACCTAGCCATTGCGCGCCCTGGTCGGGCCGCCGCAGCCCGCTGTCGCCGCGCATCCAGAGCGCTTTCGCGGCGTGCATGGTCGCCGTCGAATCGAGGCTCTCGAGATTGCCGTGCGCCGTGCAGAAGAACGCGAAGAACGCCCCCAACCAGGCCATCCACAGAGCCTTCACCTGCCACCTCCCGCAAGAGAACCCACCTCGACCCCGAGCAGCGGGAATGCCCACCACCACAACATCGGCACGAGGAGCAGCGCCGCCAACACGTCCAGCAGCACCCCCGCGCGCGCCATCTGGGCAAACGACACCTGCCGCGAGGCGAAGACGATGGTGTTCGGCGGGGTCGCGATCGGCAGCATGAACCCGCACGAACTCGCCAGCACCGCCGGCAGCATGAGCACGAGTGGGTCAAGGTTCGCGGCGACCGCGCCATCGCGCAGGATCGGCAACAGCATCGTCGCGCACGCCGTATTGCTGGCCACCTCCGACAACAGCGTGATCGCGATCACGAGCAGGAACAGCAGCAGCGCCGGATGGCACGAGCCGACCAGGGGCTTCACCATCAGGCCGAAGGCGGCGGACAGCCCCGTCGGCTCAAACGCGTTCGCGAGCGCGATGCCACCGCCAAGCAGCAGCAGGAGATCAAACGGCATGCGCCGCACGGTCTCCCAATCGACGAGCCGCGCGCGGTCAGGAGTGCCGGCCGGAATGAGGAAAGCGAGGATCGCGGCGAGCACCGCAATCGATCCATCGGCGATGAACCGATCGCGCGCGCCCACGGGGACCAGGTAGTGAGCCCAACCATGAACCACGCTGCCGGCCCCCAACTGCACGTCGCCGCGCGTCGTCCACAGCAACACGGCAAAACCAAACAGCAGCGCGCTGCGCACTTCGCCCTTGCTCCAGCGCCCGAGTTCCCGCGCTTCGCGCAGCAGTTCGTCGCCGCGCCGGATGCGAGCTCCCGGCAGCGGCAACGCAATTCGCACCATGAGCCAACCAGCGAGTCCCGACAGCAGGAGCGCGTACGGCGCAAACGCGAGCATCCAGGCAAGGAACGATACCGGCCTGGCGCCGGCGGCGACGAGCGGTTCGTGGGCAGCGAAGAACAGCGCGTTCGGCGCGGTGCCGATCGGCGTCGCCATGCCACCGATCGACGCCCCGAACGCGATCGCGCACATGACGCCGGCCCCGAAGTTGGCTTGGGCTTTGGCCGAGAGTTCGCCGAGGTTCTGCATCCGGTGCACGAGCACGGAGCCGATCGGCAGCAGCAAGAGTGCTACCGCGGTGTTGTTGATCCACATCGACACCAGGGTCGCGGCGAGGAAGAATCCCAGGACCAGGCGCCGCGGGTAGGGACCAAGCGCCCCCACGACGCGCAACGCGAGCCGGCGATGCAGGCCGCAGCGTTCGATACACTGGGCGAGCACAAACCCACCACCAAACAGCCACAAGATCGGGTGGCCATAACCGCGCGTCAGTTCGTCCGTCGATTGCACCCCAAGCAGCGGCAACAACGCCAGTGGCAGCAGCGAGGCGGCGGCAATCGGGATGGCATTGAGCAACCAGCACGACGTCGTCAGCCCCGTCACGAACAGG
Source organism: Planctomycetota bacterium (assembly GCA_020851075.1). Taxonomy (GTDB): domain Bacteria; phylum Planctomycetota; class UBA1135; order UBA1135; family UBA2386; genus JADZDL01. The sequence goes on from JADZDL010000194.1 coordinate 6,202, forward strand.
AGCCGGCACGCCGGCCCTGATTCCGTGCCGGCCGGCAGCGGCAGGTAGTGGCCAAGCCACCAGCAGAGCACGGCCACCAGCAAAGCCAGTCCAAGGCGCCAGGGGGGCGCTACTGGCGACGGTAGGTGTGCGGTTTGGTCGATCACGATTGCGGGTTTACGGCGAACGTGGCGGCACGGCCTCGACGAGCCAGGCCAGGTAGCCTGGCAGCCCCCCGGCGATGGGCAGTTCTAGCACTTCGGGCAGGTCGTAGGGGTGCAACTGCACGATGCGTTCGCGCAGCCGCACCGCCGCCTCGGCCGTGGTCTTGATCACGAGCAGCAGTTCGTCCGCGGTGTCGACCACCCCTTGCCAACGAAAGTACGACCGCACCGCCGGCACCACGTTGACGCACGCACAGAGCGACTCGGCGACGAGAGTGCTGGCCAGTTCGTGTGCACCCGGCTTTTCGTCGCGCCCGGCCAGCGGGGCCGTGCACAGCACCACGATCGCCGCCGCGGTCATTTTCCTCGCGCCAGCCGTTCGGCCAGGGCGGGATGCAGGCCGGCGGCGAGAATCTTCGCCTGCGTGCGGCGGAAGTCGTAGGGCACGCGGTGGATCTCGACGCGGTTGCGATCCAGCACGGCAAAACTCGCGCGCGGGTCACCATCGCGCGGTTGGCCGACGCTGCCCACGTTCACCACGCAGGGGCCATCGAGCTGGAACTCGCGGTGGTCGTCGGTCGCCTGCGTAAAACGATAGTCGGGCCGGTGCACGCCCGGCCAATGCGTATGGCCGACGAAGCAGGGCCGATCGAGCATCGCGAAGATCTGGTGCATCTTGTCGGGCTCGAGGAAGCCGTCACTCTTCAGCACGTACTCCATGACCGGATCGCGCGGCGAGCCGTGGCAGAACAGGCAACCCTGATCCTGCATGCGATCCGGCAAGGTTCGCAGGAACTCCCAGGCGGCGCGCCGCCCGATGCGGAACAAGGAAGGGCGCAATTGTGCGCGCGTGTAGAAGAGGGCTTCGCGCGCGAGCGGGTTGAAATCGTCGAGTTCGTGGAACAGGCCCCAGTCGTGGTTGCCTTGGATCGTCCACTTGCAGCGCTGCATGACGAGTTTAGTCACGGGCAGCGGATCCGCGCCGTATCCCACGACATCCCCGAGGCACGCGATCTCCTGCACACCGAGCGAATCAATGCGCCGCAGCACCGCTTCGACGGCTTCGAGATTGCTGTGCAGGTCGGAGATCAGGGCCAGCGTGGTCAAGGCAGCTTCACGCCCCCGGCGTGCAAGGCGCGCAGGACTTCGGCCTCGATGGCCTGTTCGGCTTCGGCCGTAGGCATGCGAATGGACGCCCCAGCCGCCTTCTTGTGCCCACCACCACCAAACGCGGCGGCGACCCGCTGCACATCGACGTCCGCCCGCGCGCGCAGGGAGACCTTCACGCCGCCATCAAAACGCTCCTTGATGAGGGCCACGACTTCGACGCCTTCCAGGGAACGCAGTGGATCCAGCACGGCATCGGTATCGAAATCGGCGCGGCTCGCCCGCTCCATGAGCTGCTTGTCGAGGGTCACCATCGCGAGCCGCCCACCACAGCGCAGCCGGTGCCTCTGCAACGCGTCGGCGAGCAACGCCGCGCAATCCGGGTGATTGCGGCGGTAGAGGCGATCGTAGACGGCACTGCCGTCGACGCCCGCGGCGACCAGTTCGCTCGCCATCGCGAACACTTCGGCATCCGCGTTCGAGTAGCGAAACCACCCCGTATCCGAGACCAGCGACAGGAATATGCCCTCGGCGGCGGCCGCATTGAGTGGCACGTCAAACAGGCGGTACAGGCGACGCACCAACGCGCCGGTTGCCGCGGCCTTCGGGTCGACGTAGCAGACCGTGCCGTCGCCGGCGTCGCTGCCGATGTGATGGTCGATGACGGCAATCGTCTTGCCACTCGCCCGCAGCCGCTCGCCGATGTGCCCGACGCGCGACAGTTGCGAACAATCGAGCAACACCGCGACGTCAAACGGCGGCAACGGCTGGTCACCGCGCACGTGCCCGAACGGCGTATGCTGCAGCAGGAAGTCGTGCGCCTTGCCGATCGGATCCGGGTTGCAGATCACCACCTGCTTGCCGAGGGCCTTCAACAGGTGGTAGAGGGCCGTCTCAGCGCCGAGGCAATCGCCATCGGGATTCTCGTGGCCGGTCAGCAGGAAGCGCTGCTGGGCGCGCAGGAGTTCTTGGAACGTGGTCAACAGACTTGGGCCGGGTGGGCTCCACACTGTACGACCCGCTGCGCGGAGGCTCAACGCCGGAGGTTACGACCGCGACACTTCGTGGCCGGCCGCAAACACGCGCGCAACCGCCAGTTCGCCGTGCACGAAGGGCTCGAGATGGGCGAGCGCCCGGTCCGATCGCGCGGTCACGCACAGGAAGTCCGCGCGCCCCCCCCGCACGAGGCGCCCAAGCCGCGGCCGACCGAGCGTTCGGCCGCCGGCCACGGTAGCCATCGTGAACAGCTGCTGCGGGGAGAGTTCGGGCCAGAAGCGGGCCGCAGCCCGCAGTTCGGCGCGCAGGGAAAACGCGTCGCTGCTCGCCCGCGAATCCGTGCCCAGGGCCACATCGATGCCCGCGGCGAGCCACTTGGGCACCGGTGGCGGGGTACGGGAAAACCAGGCTATGGTGCCGGGACAGACGGCGATGCCGGCACCACTCGCGGCGATCCTGGCGAGGTCGCCACGTTCGAGTTCCTGGCAATGCACGAGCTGGGTACCTGGCCGCAACACGCCGAGCCGCTCCAACCACCGCACGGCGCCAACGCGAGGCGCGCGGAAGCCGGCTGGCAACCGGCCCAGATTGCGCAGCAGGTCCGCAAACGGTCCGGTCCCTTCGCGCAGGAACTGCTGCTCCTCCGGCAATTCCGCGCAGTGGATCGCCAGATGCCTGGTCGCCTTCGCCGCGGCCTGGAACAGCGCGGGTGAGACCGAATAGGGCGCGTGCGGCGACAAGCCCGCGAGCAGACCGGACACCGCATCACCTCGCCGGTCGCGCACCAGCTTGCGGGACGCGCTGGCATCCAGATGGAAGCCAGTGAGTTCCTGATAACACCGACCCGCGAGTCCGGTCCCGGCCAACGCGCGCGGCGTTCGCCCGGTCGAGTCGATCTCCCCCACCGCGGTTACTCCTTCCGCGAGCAACTGGCGAGCGGCCGTTCGAGTCGCGGCATCCATTGCCGCCGGCGACGTCGCCAGGCGGGCCGCGATGACGGCGCGCACCCATGGCAGGAACACCCGCGGCGCGTCGACGGGCTCGATCTGCAGGTGCGTGTGCGCATTCACGAGGCCAGGTAGCACGCAGAGGTCGGCGATGGGGCCGCGCGGGCGGCGCAGGGCCGTGATCGTGCCAGTAGCGTCCCAGACCAACTCGCCGGGGCAGAGTTCGAGTCCGGACTCCAACAGCACGCAGCGGGCGGCAAGGCTGCCACCGCGGCCCCTCTTCGCGAGGGCGGCTGCCGCAGTCGAGGTTGCGGCAGGAGAGGCAACCCCACGAGGGGCCGGCCTACTGGAGGCCGCCCTACGGGAGGTCGCCCCACGGGTGATCGCATCACCAGGGGACCGGGCGGAGAACCGCCCGGGAGCCATTCGGCTCACGTGCGGGCGTTGACGCGCAGCGCCTTCACGACGCAGTCAGGGAAGCCGCCGCGGTTGAACGTCATCATGAACCGGAAGCCGGTTGCCGAATCGAGGCCGATGCCCGGCACGGCGCCAGCGCCGACGCCGTAGCGCCACGGGCCGGTCACACCATCCGTCGGCAGGCCGGTGGCCTGGTCGATGACGGCGCCCTGGAACTGGATCACCACGGGGCCATTGATGTCGTTGGCCACCTGCGAGCCAACCGCACCGCTATCCGTGAAGGTCACGTCCACCGTGCCATTGCCATCGGTGTCGACGTCGAGTTCGTAGGAAACCCACTCCGGCGGGAAGATCAGGTTCGACGAACGCCACAGCGAAGTGCAACCGCTGAAGGGATCGCTGTCCGTGAGCACGCCCGAGTTGACGGCCGCGCTGTAAGCCGGCACGTTCGTGGCCGAGCCGACCGTGATCGAACTGGGCGCTTCGAGACGGTAGAAGCCGGGCGAACCGGCGCCCGCCTGGCTCGCGACGTTGAATTGGGCCGTGAAGATCTGGCCCGTGCTGCTGCCGTTGCCACCGCTCGTGTCAATGGTGCCGAGCATCTGCAGGTTGGCGCCCGACTGCAGCAGGAACGAACCACCCGAACCACCACCGCCCGGCGACGTGACGCCCCAGTTGACGTTGGTCGTCGCCGTGCTGTCGTTGCCGCGGATCAACACACCAGCACCACCCTTGGCCTGCAGCGACGCGGTTCCGGCGATCGAGAGATCACTGCCAGCACGCAATGCCAGGGCGCCACCGCCACCCGAACCACCGGCGCCGGCGACGAAGCGATCGAACGTCGTGCCCGCGATATTGAAGGTGCCGAACGCGTGGCTCGCGCCACCGCCGCCACCCGAACCACCAACCACGAAGTGGTTGAGCGACGAGTAGCCGGCCGGTGCCGAAACTGGGGGGTACGGGAACAGGTTGAACTGTGCGCCGGGGCTGGGAATCGTGTTCACCTGCAGCAGGTTGAACGGCGAAACCGTCGCCTGGGAACCTGCCAGCGACATGCCGCCGCCCGAGCCACCCGCCGCGAAGAACGGGTTGTAGATGCCCGACAGTGCCGTCGCCGTATTGGCGGGCGGAACCAGACCGTTCGAGGGATGCAGTGTGCCACCACGGCCGCCCGTACCACCGGCGTTCACCGCGTAGGCATGGCCCGCCAGCAGCTTCACGTCGTCGCCGTTCTGGCCGTTGTTCAAGAACGTCAGCACGCCATTGATGACCTGGGACTCGGCGCCACCGCCCGCGCATTCCTTGCCACCCTTACCGCCGCGGCCACCACCAGCGCCACCAATGCTGCCAACCTGGCCCTCGATGAAGGGAGCCGGGGAGCTGGAACCACCACGGCCGTTGAACGTCGTCATCGCGACGCCATTGAGCCGGATCGTGCCGGCGACCGTGGCCTTGCCGCGCACGTAGATCTGCGGCGGCACCGAACCAACGAAGTTGAGCGTGATGCCGGCCGGCAGCGTGAAGTCCGTGAAGTAGAACTTGCCGTCCGTGATCGTGTACTCGAGGCCCGTCAGCGATTGGCTCGACGGAATGATGACCTGGTCCAGGTTCCACGTGTATTCCGACGACTGCCCACCCGAACCCGTCGAGGGGTCGAACGAGCCGTGGCGACCATCGCCACCGATGAGCGCCGGGCGGGCACCACCATTCCAGGTGCCGCCGGAAACCAGTTCGTCAAGGTTGGCAGGCGAGCCGAACGCTTCGCTAAACGTGAGCGGCGTCGACACACCAGCCTGCGTGAAGAACTCGAAGGCCGCCGGCGTTGCCTGGCGCCCCGAGAGGTCGCGAAGGTCCGCGGTCACCACGACTTCGACGCAAGACTCGCCGGGCAGCTGCACGGTCGGCTTGAACGTCACCACGGTCACATCGTGGTCGCCCACATGCTCGGTGCTGAGCCGCGGAATGCCAAGCAGCACCGTGCCCGCCGAGTCGCGATCGCAGGTGAGGCCATTCGCCCCACTGATCGCCCGGCGCAGCGTGTAGCGCAGGGGCGACGAAGGCGTCAACGCCCCGCGCAGTGGCGTCGTATCGATGAGTTCGGAGAACCGCAGCACGATCGTCGGATCGAGCGGGGCGGCGTTGGTGTTGGTCGGCGCCACCAGCGACGCACTCGGCGGCTGCTGGTCGTCGTCGGCGATACCGCGCGAAGCCACCACCGTGCAGGAGAACTCCTTGGTGAGGCGGCCGCCACCCGTATTGCGAATGCTGAACGGCGAAGAAGCGCCGCCCGACAGCGTGATGATGTACGTCTCGTTACGCTGGAAGCCGAAAGAACTGACGCCGTTGATCGTGCGCACGCTGGGCACGAAGGTCAGCACGTTGTTGCTCACGACCAGATCGCCGTCTGGAGCAACCCCGGTCAGCGTCCGGATCGAAACACTCGAGTTGGACACCGAGTCCTGCGCGAGGCGATCGGAGAACGTGAACCGCAGGCGCTGGTTCTCCGCGATCTCCGTGATGGAGCAGCCCGTCTGGCTGCAGCCAAGATCACAGCTGATCAGACAGAATGCTTCGCCGCCGGCGCACGGAATGCGCACCGAGGAGGTCGAATCGGTGCCACCACCGCCGGAGCAAGCGGCGAAGGTCAGCGCAAGCAGACCGGAGAGAACCGAGAGGGAGTAGGCGTTACGCATGGGCTCTGGGTCGAGTTGGGCCGGTTCTTGGCAGAACAGGCCGTGAGTCAGACAATCGATGGCACTCGGGAGATTCGGGGAGAGGCTGAGGCGCGAGCCTCACGTACCTTGGGCTCAGACGCGGTAGACGACCTTGACCTTGTCGATGGTGACGGTCGTGGCGATGGTGTGGTCGACGACCAGCGCGAAGCGGAAGCCGTTCAGGCCGTCCGACGCGATGCCGGTCACGTTGCCGGTGCTGAGCACCGCAGTCCGCCACGGGCGGATCGTCGGGTCAATCTCGCCCGATAGCGGCGCCGGCAGGCCCGTCGTCAGGTCGAGGTTGGCATTCTGGAAGTAGACGCGCACCGCCGAACCGATCCCAGCCTGGACCGTCGAGATCGCCGTGCTGTCACTGTAGACCACCGGCACGCCATCCACCGTGGCATGGATCTCGTAGTAGGCAAACTCGGGACCGAACGGCAGGCCCGTCGAGTACCAGGTCGACTGGAACGCGACGAGGTCATCGAGTTCTTGCAGCGGTGCCACGTTGTCGGCCGTCGGGGCCGGCAGCATGTTCGCGAGCAGGGACGTGGTCGGGGTGCCGGGCACCTCGAGGCGCACGAAACCCGCCGAGCCTTCACCACCGGCGATCTGCACGGCCGCGCCCGAAGGCGGCAGCGAACCAGCCGAGCGGTTGAAGACGCCGCCAGCGCCGCCACGCACGTCGATGAGGCCAGCCACATCTGCGAGACGACCGCTCTGCAACACGACCGAGCCACCCGAGCCGCCACCACCCACCGAGGGCGAGGAGGTCGCCGTCACACCCGACGCACTGGCGGCGCTGCCGCCATTCGCGTAGATGCGGGCCAGAGCGCTGAGGCGCAGCGAGTCACCCGAACGCAGCGCGATCGCGCCACCACCACCGCCGCCACCACCACCCGGCGCCCAGATGCGCGGATTCAGTGCGGCGATGCAGAGGGTCGCTTGACCACCCGCACCACCACCACCAGCGCCGCCCACGAGGAAGTGCACCGAACTCTTGGTCGAGCCGCTCGTCGCCGGGAAGGGGAAGAACTGTACCGCCGAGCCACCGGGGGCCGACGGCCCCATGGCGTCAAGCCGCGGCGGCACGCCCAAGACCGGATCGTTGTGGTTGTTGGTGACCACGCGGCCAACGCCGCCCGCCGCATAGAGACCGCCGCCGCCGCCACCCGCCGCCGCCGACGGCGTGTAGTTCACACCCGTTGGCTGGAAGTAGATGAGGCTGCCGCTGAGGCCATCGAGCGGGAACACGTGCGAGCCACGCCCGCCGGTGCCCGCACTGCTCGTCGCATACGCACGGCCACCGAGCAAGCCGGCGTTGCCGCCGTTGCGACCGTCGTAGGCGGCCAGGTAGCCCGTGCCAAAGCACTTGTCGCCACCTTGCCCACCTGCACCGCCGCCGATACCCGCCGCGCCGCCGAGCTGGCCGGTCGCCTGGGTGTTCTGCGGCAAGGTCGTGAGCGACTGCCCCTGGATGTCGATTTCACCCTGGATATCGATCTGGCCCGACACCGTGATCTGTGGCGGGACGTTGCCAGTGAAGCGCAAGCGCACATCGCCCGGCACCACCATGCGATCGAAGAAGTACTTGCCGTCCGACACCGAGACCGCTTCGCCCGTGCGCGTATTCGTCGCCGGGATCAGCGTCGAGTTGGTGTTGAACAGGAAGGTGCGCTTGCCGTTGATGACACCGAGGTCGGTGCCGAGGTCCGTGCTGAACGTGCCGTGCCGGCCATCCCCGCCGATCAGACCAAACGTGGCCACACCGCCCGCCCATTGGCCCGACGACACATCCTGGTCGAGCTTGTTGTCGTTGTCGAACTCTTCCGTGATGTCGTTATCCGTCAACGGCACCGACTGCGTGAGGAAGAGGAAGGTCTGCGGCGCCGCCGGCTTGCCGGAGAGATCCGCGACCGAGCTCGTGATGTTGATCTCGATGCAGGTGTTCGGCGACAGGTCCTGGTTGGTGCGGAACGTGAGCACCGAGATGCCGCGGGCCGGATCAAAGTCGAGCCGCGACGTGCCAGAGAGCACAACCGGCACCGAGCCCGTATCACATTCGCGCGCCGAGCCACCGCCAACCGAACGCGTGCGGCGCACCGAGAAGGTCACCGGCCCGTTGCCACCCGTGGCGGCAAGGAATGGCGTCGCATCGACCATCTCGTTGAACTCGAGCTGGATGATCGTCGACAGCGGTGCCCCACCCAACTGTCCGGAGGTCGGCGACACCAGCACGGCCGAAGGCGGCACACCATTGTGGTCGACGATGCCCTGGTTGGCGACCAGCGTGCACGTGAGCGTCTCCTTGAAGGGCTCGCCCGAGGTGCTGCGGACCGTGACGGGGTTCGTCGGCCCACCCGGCAGCGTCATCGTGTACGTCTCGCCAGGCTTGAAGCCGAAGAAGGTCTGGCCACCCGAAACCAGCAGGGTCGGCACGAACTCGACTCGGCTGCCATTGACGAAGAACTCGCCGACCGGCAGCTCGCCGCTGGCCGTGCGCAATTGGATCGTCGACGTGGTGACCGAGGCGGGATCGACGTCCCGGCTGAAGTACAGGACGAGGTTCTCGTTCTGCGCGATATCCGTGCGCAGACAACCCGTGGAGCTGCAGCCCAGGCTGCAGTTGTTCAGGCAGAGCGCCTTCGCATCTGTTCCGGAGCAAGCGAACGCAACGACGTTGGCCGAGCCGCCAGAACCGCCGGAACAGCCTGCGAGAGCTGCAACAGCAACCAGGAGCGCGGAAGGTGCACTGAAGCGAAACTGCATGTCTGCCTCGTATCGAAGAGGTTGGGGCCAGAACCTGACCGAAGCACCACCGTGGAGGGCTCGGGGGTGCCTACGGGGGAGCGACTGCGAGGATGGTCAAGGAAACCATACCGCAACCGCCGCCGCAAGGCCGGCCAGCGAACAGGGTAGGGGTAGATTCTGCTAGACAATTTCCATGCCGTCGGAAGTACGGCGCCACCACCAACTGCGGAAAAGTCTCCAATCCCCCTCCCGGTGGGCGGTTCGCGCCGTTTGTGCCCCCCGTGCGACCTTGCCCAGACCGCTGAGCGAAGTCCCACGAAGCGGGCCTTTGGTGCACTTCGGCACAGCTTTCGTTCGAGATCGAACATGCCGTGACGAAGTGCCATCCGATCACTACTTTCGGCGCATGGCAGCATCGAACCCAAGCCCAAGACCCCCCGCGTCCCTCCTTGCCATCGGCCTCGGCGCCACCCTCGCCGCCGCCGCCCTGGCCTACCTGGTTTACGGTCAGCGGCTGCAGATCGAGACCATGACGGCCACGCTCGCCGCCCAGGAGAAGAAGCTGGACGATGTCTACGGCGAGATCGTCCGCATCCGGATCGAGCAGAAATCCGACAAACTCGGCCCGGACGCGTTGCTCGAGAAGCTGCGGGTCTACGCCCCCATGCTCGTGAGCGCGCGTACGACCGAGCCGGATTTCGAGAGCGCCAAGAAGGAAATGGACGCCGTACTGCGCGCGTTCCGGACCATGGGCGAACCGGCCTGGGTCGCGATCGAAGCGCGCCTGCAGCAGCTGGATCCGGCCAAGAACTTCGATGAGCTCAAGTGGCTGCTCGAAGCAGCGGCGCGCGTGGACCAGCCGAAGGCGCTCTTGATCGTGAAGGACGTGCTGCTGGGCCTTCGCCTGCCAAGCCCTCGCCTGCGCTGGTATGCGGCCTCGATGTTGATCGACTACGACAAGCCCCTCGCCCAGGAAACGCTGCGGCGCGTGCTAACCACCGAATCGAGCCGCGGCATCAACATGGAACGCGCCCAGGCCTACGGGGCCTCGATCCCCGACAAGAACGCGTTCGCGACCACCGGCTTCAACAACTTCGTGCAGTGGTACATCCGCAGCGGCGACCCGCAGATGGAATCGACCCTGATCATGGTGATCGGTCGCAGCGAACACGACACGGTCACCATCCAGGAGTGCATCGAAGAACTCGGCAAGCGCAAGTGCACCGCGGCGGTCGCCCAGATCCAGCACCTCTGCCAGAACCCGCCGGGTCAGTTCGAGAACCCGCTGTTCCAGAACAAGTGCTGCGACGCTCTCGTGCAGATCCAGGGCGCGGGTGCGCGCCCGTTCCTCGAGGCGCTGCTCGAGAGGTCCTCGACGCAGATGGTCAAGGACCACATCAAGGAGCTGCTGAAGTTCAAGTAGGCAACGACCTCAGACGCCAAACTCGATCGCACCGCCCGGCAGGAAGTAGAGGATCAGCATCTCGCCGCCACGCACCGTGGGCACGTGCACCGAGCCTTTGCCGTAGACGACCCAGCCAGGGGCATGGCCATCGAACTTCGGCTCGCCCTTGGTGACAAAACACAGGTCGATCTCACCATTCGGATGACGATGGCGAGGCCCCGGCACGTCCATGAGCACGGCGTCGACCGAAAAGCCGTGCAGATCCTTCGCCACGCGGCCAAAACGAATGCCCGCCGCACTCTTCGGCAGCAGCCATTCGCTGTGGATGCTGGCGATCGCCGCATCGCGCACGGCGGTAACCTGTGCACTCGCAAACGCAGCGGCACGTTCGGCCTGATGCGCGGCATCCGCGGCATCCACTGCCACGGCCTGCAGCGCCTTGGCGAGTGGTTCGAGCAGCTGGGTGAACTGTTCCTTCGTGAGTGCAGTGGTCATGTTCGGTTCACTTCGCCCGCGGGGCAGAACTGGGGCGGAAGACCTGAACAACGGCCGGATTGCCTTCGAGGCGCGGGCCGCCGAGCAGATCGATGCAGTACGGAATCGCCGGGAACACCGCGTCGAGGCAGACGCGGATCGAACCCGGTTTGCCGGGCAGCGTGACGACGAGCGCCGCGCCGAGGATCGCCGCGGTCTGGCGCGACAGGATCGCCGTCGGCACTCCAGCGCGCAGCGATGCCGCACGCATCTGCTCGCCAAAACCCGGCAGTTCCTTGTGGCACACGTCGCGGATCGCTTCGGGCGTCACATCGCGAACGGCTGGCCCGGTGCCGCCCGTCGTGCAGAGCAGGCAACAACCGGCGGCAGCGAGTTCCTGCAGCGTGGCGCCGATGAGCGCACGTTCGTCGGCGATGACCCGCGTCTCGAACGTACACTCGGTGGCAAGGTACTCGCGCAGCACCGCTTCGATCGCGGGCCCGGACTCGTCGGCATAGACGCCCAGGCTCGCGCGATCACTGATGGTGACGATGCCGATCTTCGGTCGCATGCGGGACTCCGGCGCTCACTCCGCAGACGGCTTGTTCGAGTCTGCGGCGCCGCCGGCGGGGGCATCGGCGACGGACGCCTTCGCGACAGCCTGCGGCAACACGTCCTCTTCCGTCGCATCCTGGCCCGAAGCGATCAGACGCTTGCAGTGGATGCGGAACTCGCCGCGCTCCTCGGGCTCCGCGAGTCGCCAGCGGCCCATGTGCCGACGGCGCTCGATGGCCGAACCCTGCATCATCACCGAAGTGATGTGCTTGGCCTGCTGCGTGAACACGTGC
>JADZDL010000195.1 GCA_020851075.1 Planctomycetota bacterium
CTCGCGACGACAAAACCGCGGCACCATGCGTTCGCCCGCCTCCGCGCGCTGCACGAACGTGTTCCACTCCGCCTGCACGCAGCGGAACAGCACCCCCACCTCCGGCTCGCGCCGCTGGCGAACAGCAGCTGGAAGCGCATTCGACCATACCTCGACAAGGAACTGAGCAGCAGGTCGTGGCCCGAGATCGTGATCTTGCTGGCGGAGCGCAACAAGAACCAAGGCGAGACCATCGGGAAGCTCCGCCACCAGCTCGAGCAGGCCGAGAAGTACAGCGAGAGGCTCAAGGTGCCGTTGTTGCCTTCCGGCAGCCTGCCGCCGAACTACCTGCACACGGCCCACGTGCCCGGCGACTGGTCGAGCATGGCCGATGAGTGGTTCATCTATCATCGCCACTACGTGATGGGCGAACCGACGCCGTTCGTGATGGTGTCGTGGCGGCATGGGCCTGGCGTGTCGAATAGCGCGGAGCCACGCGATGCCAAGTGGTGTGCGCACGTCGACGTGGATCGCGCCGAGATCGCCGAGGCCCACGTTCAGGCTCTCTGTGGCGCGGCGAAGAGCGCCATCCGCGCGATGGGGCGCGCATGGTCTCTCGTTGGGGCGAGCGAGCAGCCGGCGCTCGATCGCGCGCAGGTCGCATTGGCAAGTGTCGTGACCGCCGCGCAATAGTGTCGCGCATCAGTTACAGATGTACGCTCGCGCAATGATCTCTTGCGCGAGCGTCCTCCAATGAACTCCGATTATCGGAAATGCGATAGACTCCGATTTTAGAAAACCGGCCGGAGACACACTGTTCGAAATCCGGAGGTTTGTGATATTGCGCGCCGGTGACTTTGCGAAGCGCTATCGAGCGCCGGAAAAGATGGAGCTTAAGGCGTGGTATAAATCGCGCTTGATTCTTTGGAATGCGCGCTAGAATACACCGCATGCACGGCCCGTGGAGCGGCTGCGTCGGTCGCGGTGCGCGGGTCGGAACAAGCGGAAAAACTCTGAAGAAGGAGACCCGATGCTAATCGGACAGTCTGTAATTGCGCCATCGGCGGCGGCCACGATTTTCTACAGTCCGTGGTTTCCCAGGCAAGGCGACGAGTTCTCGGCCGTGATGCAGTGCCTGAGGGCATCAGGTGCGGTGACCTTCACATGCCAGGTCAAGACCAAGAATGCGGAGGACAGTGACTCTGCAGCGACTTCGATAGGGGCCGCGTTCGCGATCACGACCACCGTCGGGGCGACGACCACTGCGGTACGCACCGGCTGCAAGGAGCTGGTTCGCTACGAGTTCTCGGCCAAGGGGACAGGATCCGATCAGTGGATCCACTTCCGCTCGAATTCGCCACTCTGGGAAACCAACTAACAGGAGCCGTCACATGGATATGCTGCTACTAGGAGAGACAATCGTTAGCCCTTCAACCGATGGGACTGGCGACTATCTTGGGTTCTGGATGCCCGCAGGTGGGAACGATGGCGTGGCCGGTGTCGAAGTGTTTCAGTTGAGTTCGACAAGCGTGTTCAAGGTTCACCTTCAGACGAAGTCGTCCGATCAGGACGATTCCGGCGCAACCTCCATCGGGTCAGTCGCCTTGACCGCCACGAGCCCTCCCGTGCTCAAGTTCGATGTCGCTCAGGCGAAGGATCTCGTCAGGTACAGGGTCGAGGTCCTGAAGGCTAGCGGCTACGTGCACCTCCAATTCTCTCAACCACTCTGGGCGCCTAACTGAGAAACCAGCCATGACCAATCAACTTCAAGGTGAGATCCTGTTTAAGGGCTGGGCTGGTGGCGCGGATGCGGCAGCCTGGGCATACACCCCATGGATGCCCGTGCGGGGGGACGTTGGGACCTTCGGCGTGGAGGTAACCTACCTGGGTGGTGTCACCCTGACTTGGAACGTCCAGACGCGATCTCTCGAGGACCCCTCGACGATCACCACGATCCTGGCTGCTGACCAGACGACCGCCGCGGTCGGCCCTGTGTCGGCAACGTCGACGGTTGCGGCGAAGCAGTTGGTGCGCTACCGGTTCTCTACGGGCGCAACTGCTTCGACAACAGACTTCGCTCTGCTCCGTGCCCTCCAGCCGTCCTGGCAGGGCGATCGCTAGTTCGGAAGGTTCTGTGCAACGCGGGCCACTGAGGCAAAGCTTGGTGGCCCTTCCCCCGCATCCCCAAAGGTGAGACAATGCAAGGCGTCATGGACTTGGCTTCGATCCCCCGCGAGTTCCCCCAGTTCGGGAAGTCGATCACGAACGTTGCGAGGCAACGGGGGGATGTGTTTGGCCGCACTTCGCCAAAGAAGGGCGACTGCGGGTGCGGTGGCAAATGCGGCGGGTCTTGCGGTGGAGACTGTGGGCTCGGGGTTGAGTGTGGCGAGTGCGGCAACTCCGGCGGAGATCCTTCGGGCGGAGGTAGCAGACGTGGAGACCCTTTCGAGTGCCGGGAATGTCATGCCGAGGAAGATCCATGTCCCCAGGAGTGCCTTGATCTTCATGCGGAAGTGGCACGGTGCTGTTGGAGAGCTAAGAATCAATGGACAGAGGAGAAGGGGCGTGCTAAACTGGCTGAATGCATCCCTTTGGCGTGGGATTATGCGGAGTCCTGTGGCTATCGGCCGGGGTGCCCCACCGTGGAGTGTGACATCGATTGGGTTGCGCCACCACCATGCTGCCACCCGAAGTGTGAGCAATGGTGTCGCGCATTCCATGAGGCTGGCTTGGCGGAACCGCTAAATGTCGAAAGGCTGAAGATGGCTTACAATGCGCTGGGCAATTGTTGCCGGGGATGGCTACGAGCATCTGACCCGCGAAATAAGTGTTTACAGGACTGTTGGGATACATTCTCAGTGGTGGTTTCGGCTGCCGAGGCGGCGTGTCTTTGGTTTCCGCTCACATACTTGCAATGTGTTGGCTCGGCAATTACTGGAGCTTCCATAATTTATGCTGTATGTAAGGCGAAGTGTCCGCCTGCGGGGGCTCCAAACCCTTGGGGTGGGTGGCAACCATGGTTGTAAAGAGTAGCATGTCGCCTACTCGGGTGGAGCGTATCTGGTGGTGGATACGCGCCTTGGTGATCGCCGTTGTTGTGTATATCCCGTTCTGGGGATTGGTCGAGTGGTGGTACTTTGTGGCGGTGGGTGCGGCGTTTGTGTGCATAATGCGCACCCTGCATGGGTGGCAGATGAAGCGGCAATCGTCTTCGGGGGAGGGCTGAACTTCTGGCCGTGTGGAAGAAGCAAACTCGCCTGCTCAGTAGCCTCGCACCCCTCACCCTGGGGGCATGTTTCGCCATCGCCTCCTCCGCGCCATGCTCCTGCTGGCGCTCACCCTCCCCTGCCTCGCGCAGGTAGTCCACGTCGCCAACTACTCGGGCTCCGAGTTCGAAGGCTGGAAGCGCGCCACGGTCGACGTGTTGCCGCCCGCCAAGGCCGGCCAGGCCGGCGACGTGCGCTTTGTGCTCGGCCGCCGCATCGGATCTGACGCGCGCGCAATCGACCTGCATCTGCGATTGGCGCCTGGCGAAATCCGAACGATCGACCTCCGCAAGTCGGAGCCGTGCGACTTCGCCCTCGCACAGCTGCCGGCGAACCCGCTCGCGTTCTTCGGGCTGCCGAGCATCGCCGACGTGCCGTTCGGGATCGTCGGCGTGCAGCCCGACGGCGCGGCCTGGCTCGCGCATCTTCGCGCGCGCACAGGTCCGATGCTGTGCACCGACCTGTGGGTGACCTGGTATCCCGATCAGCCTTCGTGGGCGACGGCCGAGGCCATCGTCACCGCCAGCAATCCGACGGTGCCCGACCTCGTAGCCACGGTGCCCGATGACTTCCGCCTTCGCTTTGGCACTGCCGACGTGGTGGTGCCTGGCTTGCCCATCGAACTGCCAACCGAGGGGGCGCGAGCAGGTGGTGCGCGTCTGCTCCCTGCGGGAACGGTCCTCGGCGACGGTCAGGCCAGGTCGTTCCCGTTGGTGTTCATTTGGCGCCAGCACCTGACCAGCGAGAGGGAATGGTCGAGTGCCGGCGCCGCCGCATCGCTGTCGATCTGCGCGAACGGCATCGCGAAGCTGTGGCCTGATGGCAACCCGCAGCCGATCGCCGACCCGCTCGGCTGGACGCGCACCAACTGGGCCGGCGCGATCGCACGCCTGCACACGTGGGACGATGGCCCGCTGGGCGTGAAGAAGCGTTCGGGCGACACTGGCAAGCAGGAGGACCAGGTGTTCGTCGGTGGCGAGTGCTGCAGCGGCCCTGCATCGCTTGGCGCCGAGACTGTGCGCTATCTCGTGGCCCTCGGGCAATCGCGGCGGCCTTGCCACCACCTCGAGGCGAGCGGGGCTCTGCTCGACCTGGCCAGGCACCCGAAGCTCGTCATCTGGAGCGGCCGCGCGCACTGGCACACGGAGGTCTCGCCAGACCGGCTCGGCAAGCCGCGCACGCTCACCGAGATCGAGTCGCACGGGTGGAGCGGACCGGACCGCGAGCACTGGCTATGCAACAACCTGGCAATCGCCTACCGGATTAGTAGTTCGCCCGCCTTGCAGTGGCAGATCGAGGCCCAGGCCCGGCTGTTCCTCCTGCAGGAGACCGTCGACCCGAAGCTGTCGACGAGCGACTTCTCGGCAGAGCGCGCCATCGGTTGGGCCGGCATCGTGGCCGTGCACCTGTGGCGCTCGCTCGAGGACCGCACGTTGGCCGAGCAGGTGGCGCAGCGTTGGCGCGATCGCGTGGTGCGCGTCTACATCCCGAAACTCGGCCGCAAGGCGCAGGACGTCTGGTATCCGCGCAACGATGCCAGGCTCACGGCCGACACTGGATGGTCGCCGTTGAACTTCATGCCGTACCAGCAGGCCATCGGCGCCTACGGCCTCGACTACGCGTGCCGCCTGCTTGGGCCTGCCGAAGGCCGCGAGCTCGCGCTGCGGGGCGCACGCGCGGCGATGCGGGCATGGGAACGGCAACCAGACGGACGATGGAAACCGTGGTCATACTGGGGCTACAGCACCGACAGCACTGTGCCGTTCATCGAGCGCGCGGGCGCGGCGCACGGCCCGAACGTGTGGGTGTGGTTCACGCCAGGCATCTGGACGGTGCTCGCGCACGAGCCGCAGAACGAACAGGCGCGCGCGATCTGGCAACAGGTCGTTCGCGAGACGGATCCGAAGTGGATCCCCGTGGAGGCACGCTGATGAGCACGCGCGATCGGATCGTTGCCATCCTGAATCACAACGCCACCGTCGTGGTCTTCATGGTCCTGCTTGCGGCACTGATGATCAGTGCCAACGTCGCAATTGACGGGTGGCGAGCCGAGCGTTGGGCCGCGGCGGCCGCGCGGCACGGCCAGCAGAATGCGACTCCGCCCGGGGGGCGCTGATGGATACCAAGCAATCCCTCGCGGGCGCCTTCGACCCTGCCATCGAACAGGCCGCGCGCCTCGCCTTCGAGGACAACCGTCGCCGGCGCCTCGCCAACCTGCGCAGCAAATTGAACCGGCCCGGGCTGGAGAACCTCGCGGCGATGATGGGCAAGAGCGATCGCCTCGAACGCCATCCCGACGGCCGCTACGTCGCGGGGTCCGTCGAGATGGAGTGGTCGCAGTGGCGTGAGGCGTGGACGCGCGCGATCGCGAGCCAGGAGGTGCGCTGATGGACAGCATCGGCAGCGACCAAGTGCAGATCCTCAACTTCATCGCGCAGCAAGCGAAGAGGATCGCAGACTCCCTCGAATCGATTTCCGTGGCCATGGCCGAGATCAGAGAGGAAGGACTCTGCGTCGTCGTCGCGGACAGCGATGACAGTATCCAGAGCAGGATTGAGGCCATCGGCGAGGCGATCGAGAACGCCGTCACGAGGCTCGAATGAAAACCGCACCAATGAACAGCACCATCTCCGAGCCCCTGCGCTCACTCGTCATCCCGCTCGCCGACCTCAACCTCGACGCCGCCAACGCGCGGCTGCACCCCGAGAAGAACCTCGCCGCGATCCGGTCCAGCCTCGCCCAGTTCGGGCAGCGCAAGCCGATCGTCGTGCAGAAGAAGGGCATGATCGTGCGCGCCGGCAACGGCACCGTGCTCGCGGCCCGAGCGCTCGGCTGGACCGAGATCGCCGCCGTCGTGGTCGACGACGACAACGCGACCGCGGCCGCGTTCGCGATCGCGGACAACCGCACGGCGGACCTCGCCGAGTGGGACGACGAAGTCCTTGCTACCCTGCTGCAGAGCATGGATGAGGCGACCCGCAAGGCGGTCGGCTTCGACCAGGTCGACCTCGACCAGTTGCTGAAGGACCTGACGCCGGAGGTCGTCGACGACGTGGTGCCGGAGCCGCCGACCAACCCCTCCAGCAAGCTCGGCGACTTGTGGCTGCTCGGCGGGCACAGGCTGCTCTGCGGGGACAGCACGAAGGCCGAAGACGTGCACCGCCTGCTTGCCGGATCCAAGCCGTTCCTCATGGTGACTGACCCGCCATACGGCGTCGAATACGACCCTGAGTGGCGGCACGAGACGGGGCTCAACAACAGCGATCGCACCGGGAGGGTCGCGAACGACGATCGGGTCGACTGGACCGATGCCTACAACCTGTTTCCTGGGACCGTGGCCTACGTGTGGCACGCTGGGCGCTTCGCCGCCGACCTGGTGGTGAACCTGCGGGACGCCAAGTTCGAGGTCCGGACGCAGATCATCTGGCGGAAGCCGAGGTTCGCGATTTCGCGCGGGCACTATCACTGGCAGCACGAACCATGCTGGTACGCCGTGCGTCCCGGTGCATCGGCCAAGTGGTGTGGTGACCGGTCGCAATCGACCATCTGGGACATCGACTACAAGGGCCAGGACGCTGACACGGTCCACGGCACGCAGAAGCCATTGGAGTGCATGGCTCGGCCTGTGCGCAACCACGGCGGCGCCGGCGACGACGTCTACGATCCGTTCCTTGGGTCTGGCACCACGCTGATTGCGTGCGAGCAGATCGGCCGGAAGTGCTTCGGGCTGGAACTCGATCCGCGGTACGTCGACGTGATCGTGCAGCGGTGGGAGAAGGCGACCGGCCGCGAGGCGACGCTCGACGGTGACGGACGCACGTTCGCCGTGATCAAGGCCGAGCGATCGGGTATTCCTCTCCCGCAGAATGGGAAACCCGAAAGCTGATGTCGCCAAGATCCTCGAACATGTGGCCCGCGCGCGGGCCGAGCTCCGCGCCGCCGAGAAGATCCTGGACACCGATGCCGATGTGGCGGAGTTGCTCGGCAGTCGGCCAATAGGGGACCTCTGGGAGGCGATTCGTCGCCTTGGCTGGTTCGAGGGGGCCGCAACGCTGCGCGTCGAAGGCAAGGCGAAGTAGTCTCATTCTGGGACACCTCCTCGTCGTGCGGGGATAAGTCGGACAACCAGCCTCCCGGACCGCCCGGAACCCACCAGACCACCATCCCCGGCCCCGACAGCGGCGTCAACGCCCCTGCTGAACCTCGCTCCTCCCGAGCATTCCGCCCGATTTCCC
>JADZDL010000196.1 GCA_020851075.1 Planctomycetota bacterium
AATTGCTGGACGATGCACTACCCGAACTCGAATGGATCTGGGCTTTGGCGAGCTGCTGGATCTCGATCGTGTGGGAGCCAGGAGCTGCAGTGCTGGTGGCGCTGGCGGTGACCAGATCCTCGTCGTCGGAAGCGACCTTCATCTTCAGGAAGTCGCTCGTTGTCTTCAGGGACTTCGCGCTGGTCTGCAGCTTGTCGAGCAGCCCCTTGAGGTCGTTGAAGAGCGTCTTCTGCTTGTTGAGGTTCGTCTTCTTGGTTTCGAGCGCAGAGATCGGACGGCGTTCGACGGCGACGAGCGCCGAGATGATCGCCTGCGTGTCGAGGCCCGACGCGAGTCCCCCGAAGCTGATTCCTGCGCTTGACATGATGGTCCTCAGGTGGCGGGTGCGCCACTTCCTCTGGACTATCGGAACCTTGGCCACGCCACTTGATGCCTTCTTGTGGGCAGCGGCCCGGTGCGGAGGGCACTTCAGGGCCCGCCGCACGCCAAGGTGGCGCGGCATATGGGTCTCGGCGCGCCGGGTAGTGGCTTCTGGCTGCGGGGCAATGGCGCGTTCGCGGGTGTCGCGGGCGCCGGCCGGACCGCGCGGATCGCCATCAGCCCAGCAGGCGCAAGGCCGACTGGGGCAGCGCGTTGGCCTGTGACAATACCGAGATGCTGGCCTGCTGCAGGATCGAGTTGCGCGTCAGCTGCGAGGTTTCGAAGGCCACGTCGACGTCGCGGATACGCGACTCGGCGGAGCTCAGGTTCTCGATCGTGATCGCGAGGTTGTTGATCGTGCTGTTGAGGCGGTTCTGCACGGCGCCGAGCGAACCGCGCAGGCCGCTCACCGTGTTGATCGCCGAGTCGATGTTGGTGATCGCGGTCGTCGTTGCCCCGCCCGAGCCGATGTCGAGGGATTGCAGCGACAGCGTCGTGCTCAGTGCGGCGCTCAAGGACACCGAGATCGTGTCGATGTCGGCGGTCGTGCCGAAACCCACCTGGAAACTCACGGAGCTTGACGTTCCGTCGAGCAGCTTGATGCCCGAGAACTCGGTCGAACGGCCGATCCGGTTGACTTCGCCAACCAGGCTCTGGAACTCCTCGTCCAGCGTTTCCTTGTCCAGATTGCTGACCGAGCCGTTGCTCGACTGGATCGCGAGTTCGCGCAGGCGGGTGAGGATCGAGCTCACTTCGTTGAGGGCACCTTCCGCCGTCTGCACGAGCGAGATGCCGTCGTTGGCATTACGTTTGGCCTGGTCGAGCGAGCGCACCTGCGAACGCAAGCGTTCGGAGATGGCGAGGCCAGCCGCGTCGTCAGATGCCGAGGAGATACGAAGGCCGGTCGACAGGCGGCGGAAGTTGCCCGACAGCTTGTCCGTTACCGACGACAGATTGCGCTGCGCGTTGATCGACGCAGAGTTCGTGTTGACCCGAAGACCCATTGCTCTTCCCCGTTGCGTTCTCTTGAGTGGTGTGGTGCGGGGTTTCGCCCCGCGTGGTGAAGATCGGCGCACTCCGGGTTGTCAACTGAAGCAGAGTGCCGGGTTTTTGGTCGCGGTGTGGTGAAGTGCGACGACCCAACCATGCGATGGCCGCTTCTGCTCACCCTTGGTCTGGCAGAAATTCCACAAAATGCGGCGTAGATCGCAGTGCTGTGGTCAAACGGGCTTGGCGCCATGGCGCCGCGCGCCGCGAAACCGGGCGCCGAAACGCAGGATCGGGCGCTCGATGGCAGAGTACGATGCGGTGGCTGCGGCGAAGGATGCGGCCACGGCGAGGGCCTGACTGCCGAGCGTCGCTGGCTCGCCGAGCCAACGGAAGATTGGCATGTGATAGAGGTAGAGGCCGTAACTGATTCTGCCAACGGCGCGCAGGGGGGCGGCCCGCAGGAGTTGCAGTGGGCTGTAGCGGCCAGCGCAGAGGCAACAGAGCATGGTGCCGGTAGACAGCAGGACGGCGCTCAGCAGGTAGGAGGCCTGGAACAGACTGGGCGGCAGCAGCGGAGCTCGCGAGTTCATCATCGGCAACACCACGAGGGCCGCGTTCGAACTCAGGGCGCCAAGCAGCAAGAGGGTGATGCCGAGCCAGGCATAACGGCGAGGGTGATGGTGGATGCGGCCTTCTCCGAAGGCGAGCAGGCAACCGACGCCGAGCGAGAAGAACCGCACCGGCGATGTGTAACGCTGCGCCAGTTCGGCGGTGGCCGGTTCGAGCAGATAGAGAGCCAGTACGACGCTCGTTATGGCCAGGGGGCCGACCAGCCATACTAGAAAACGTCTGGCAGCGGCAGGACCCGCGAGCGCCAGGATGGGCGGCCAGAGCAAATAGAAGTGCTCCTCCACACACAAAGACCATGTGTGGGTGAGGGAGGTCACGCCACCGCCGAACGCGAAGTAGAAATTCGACAGGTAGACAGCGCACCACCCTATATCGGGGCCACCACGCGTGGCCCAGACGATCACGAGCAGCAGGTAATAGATCGGGAAGATGCGCAGCACGCGCCGCAGCAGGAACCAGCGCACGGGGATCGCCTGCTCATGTTCGAGGAGCAGGATGCGCGTGATCAAGAACCCGCTCAGCACGAAGAACAGGTCGACGCCCTGGATGCCCGGGTCGTGCAGGAAACGTGCCTTCAGCAGCCACTCCGGGTAGCCGGGCATGGCCGGGCTCAGATGTGCCCAGAGGACCAGCAGCACCGCGATGCCGCGCAGCCCGTCGAGGATCGGCAGGTGGCTGGCGGTGCGCGTCTCGGACATGGTGGGCCGGCATTGTGCCGGGGTCGCCAGCGGGCGCCAGGGCCGAGCGGGTTCGTGGCGAAACCGAGGCGCTGCAAGCGGCACGCTTTCGCGACAATTGCGGCTCCCTCGACGGCGAGCCCGCTCCGTATAGTTGCCCCGCCATGTCTGCCCTACTTCGCCACTTCGCCGCCGTCTCCGTGGTTCTCGCGTTGGCCGCGCCGTCGTCTGCGCAAGACGGGGCCCTGGGTCGCGACGAAGCCAAGGTGCGCTGGGTCGACGGCCGGCCGATGCTGCGTGTCACGCTGCGAGCCGGCGACAACGTCTACTACTGCCACCTGCTCATCGATCTCTCGACTTCGCTGACCCTCTACCTGCACCGCAATGCCGCGGGTTCCCTGAAGGCGGAGTCGTGCACGGTCGAAGCGGGTGGCATCAAGCTCGAGGATCTCTCGTTCGAGGCCAAGCGCGACACCTGGCTCGAAGGGCTCACCGCCGAGTATGCAGAAGAGCTGCAGCAGGTGCCCGTGGCGGGCATCCTTGGCCTGCCGGCGTTTGGCAACCATGATGTCGTGCTCGATGGTCCCAACGCGGTGTTGCGGCTGTTGCCAGCAACCTCGGCGCCAGTAACTTTGGCGACTGGGGAGGCCCCGCCGGCGTCCGCAAAGTTGGCCGCGATTCCGTTCGTCGGTGATGTGCAGCGTGGTATCCGGTTGCGCTGCGATCTCGGGGAGGGAGGGTTGGCGGACCTGACCTTGCACACGCGGGATCCGTTCAGCTGGATCGATCCGGGGCTCTGCAAGAAGGCTGGGCATCCCGACGGGGTGTTGGCGACTGTGAGTGCCGGCGCATTCCTCGACTTTGCGAAGTGGACGCCGTTCCGGCCCCTGCGGTCGCAGTCCGAGGTCAAGGGTGGGATTGGTGGCGCCGTGCTGCGGCAGATGGTGGTCACCGTGCAGCCGGCCGCGGGGCGTGTCGTGTTTGCCATGCCCGAAGCACCGGTCTATCCGGAGGTCGAGGCGCAGTTCTACCGGGCGGTGTTTGGCACGAAGGACACGGCGGTGTTGCGCAAGTTCGTCGAAGAGCACGGTGACACTCCGCAGGCCGCGGAGGCGGCGTCGGCGCTGCTCGAGCGCGAACTCGAACAGGATGGAGACCTCGGCGCGCTGCAGGTGGCCGGGCTTGCGATCGTGCGCACGGCGGCGAAGAACAAGAAGGGCACCGCGGCGCTCGATGTGCTTGAGCACCTGCCCACCACGCGCGAAGCGTTTGCCGCGCGGGCCGCGATTGCCGAGGCTGGGCTCGCGGAGGCGCGCGTCGACGAAGACGGCAATGCCGCGCACAAGCTGCGGCTCGAACTCGGCACCCAGAAGCGCATTCTCGGCGAGGTGAAGGAAGCGCGGCGTCACCTGCTCTCCGCGGTGTTCGGCATGCCCGCATCGGGCCCGGCCAATCTGCAGCTCGGGCACTGGCACCGTGATCAGGGGGAGTTGGATGCGGCGCTCGGCCGCTACTTCCTCGCCCTGCTCGACATGAAGAACACGGGGCAACAGGGCTACGTGGCCTTTGCGCAGACGTTCGCGAAGCTGCGCGGCAACGAGGCCGGTCTGCTGGCCGAACTCGAGGATCGCGCGGATGGCCGCGTGCCGTCGTTTCAGCCGATTCCGCGCGATCCGGCGACGATCAAGAAGACCGGGCGAACGGTGCTCGTCGAGTTGTTCACGGGCGCGATGTGCCCGCCATGTGTGGCGGCCGACGTCGGCTGTGATGGTCTTGCGCAGCTCTACGAGGACGACGAGGTCGTGATCGTGCAGTGGCATCTGCCGGTGCCGCAGCCTGAGCCAATGGTGGCTCCCGTGAGCCTCGAACGCGCCGAACAGTACAACGCGAGCAGTACGCCAACCGTCGTCATCGCGGGCGGGGAACCGATCGTCGGCGGTGGCAAGGTCGATGCCGCGCCGGACATGTTCCGTCGTTATCGCGCAGTGGTCGACGCGCAACTGCTCGAAGCGCCGCAAGCGAAGATCGAAGCTGTGGCGGACTACAAAGGTGGAACCGTGCGCGTGAGCACTGCCGTGGTGCCGATCGCGGCGGCGAAGAGCGAGCGTTGGCGCGTGCACGCGGTGCTCGTCGAGTCGATGGTCGCCTTCCCGGGCGGCAATGGCATGTTGTTCCATCACGGTGTGGCGCGCAGTGCGTTCACGCCACCTTCCGGTGTCCCAATGGGGCAGGCGACCAGTGCGCAACCGCTCGAGCTGACGCTCGAATTGGCCGCGGTGACCAGCGAACTGGATGCCCAGGTGCAGACCTACGAGACCGACCAGGTGTTTCTCGTGCGGCCCGTCGAACCGCAGCCGTCCCGCCTGCAGGTGGTCGTGTTCGTGCAGGACACAAACGGGCAGATCGTGCAGGCGCGGCGCGTTCCCGTGCAGATCGAGGTTGCCAAGTGAGCGCGCGCGATCCGGGTTCGTTCGAGCGGCTGGCCACGGCGTTGTCGCCGGCCGTCCGGCGCGTACACGAGGCGCGGGAGTCCGTGCGCCGCAACGTGTGCGTGGATGCCGCGGTGCGCAGCGTGCCACGCATCGCGCTGTGGATTGCCGTGCTCTGCATCGCGGCGGGGTTCTTGTTTGTCGTGCCGTTCTGGTTGCCGCCGCTGGGCGCGCTCGTGCTCGTCGGGCTGGTGTTTGCAACGGCATCGCGACGCGTGGCGACCGTTGCGAGTGGCCTCGGCGATGGTGCCGTGGCGTGTGACCGCGCCAACGACAACCACGATCGCCTCGCGGCAGCTTGCGAACTCGCGGCGGCGCCCGCGCAGGCAGAAGGGCTCGGCGAGGCGTTGGCGTGCGCAGCCGTCGAGGACGGTGTGCAGAGCCTGTCGCGCATCGATGCCTCGCGCCTGGCTTTGCCGCAGGCGAACGCGCCGCGTGGCTGGCTGGCGGCGATTCTTTGCATGGTGGCGATCACGCTGTTGCCATTGGTGTTGCCGCGGCCGGCCGCGAGTCTGCCAGAGCAGCAGCCCGTGGCCGAAGCCGGCCGTGCGATGCCAGGGACCGGCGAAGCTCCAGTTCGCAGCGGGGCGAGCGTGGAGCGCGTGCCAACGGATCCTCCGGCGAACAAGCGCGAGGAGCCCCAGAGCGAACGCAAGGAGTCGGGTGCCAAACCGGGCACGCCACCCCCGCCCAAACCCTCGGCGCCAGTGCCGGCCGTGCCCGCCGCGAGTGGGCTCGGTCAGTCCGGCAGCGACACCGC
>JADZDL010000197.1 GCA_020851075.1 Planctomycetota bacterium
CGGCCGGGCCGGTGCGCAACAGTCGCGGTGGTCCGGAAGGCACCGGCGCGCTGGCGCTGCGTGACGGAGTGCTTTCAGTCCTGGTCCTCGGGACCGGCCTGCCGTGCGGCGGCAAAAGCTGCGGCAGCGGCACCCGGAGCGGCGCGCAGCATCGCGGCGAGTGCCGAGCGCAATTCGCGCGTGCCAAACGGTTCGGCAGCCTTGGCGAGAGCCGCGGCGGCGCCGATTCCGCGCCAGAACGACTCGTCGTCGACGGGAACGTTGCCAGCGCCTCTGGCGCCCCGTTCGCATGCCTCGGCGTCCGTGCTGGCGAGGGCCCGGCACGGCATTGGCCGGTGCGGGTGCACTTCGCAGGCGGCGTCGTGCAGCAGGGGGCATGGCCGCAGAGCGAGTTGTGGCCACGCCATCGGTGCCGTGGTGTCGGCGTCGGCGAGCACGCGCGCCTGCAGGTCCGGTCGAAGCTGCAGGGCCTCGAGCAACCGCATCGCTTCGCCGAACGTGACGCCCACGGGCAGGTGGCAACAGTGGCTGCAGCCGCGGCGACACGCGCGCGAGGCGGCGAGCAGGGTGTTGTCGAGCCAGGGCGTGATGGCCTCGTGGACTTCCCGGGCTTGTTCCGCCGCCGGCGAAGTGAGCGCCGCGCGCAAGGCCATCTCGGCGATTTCGAGGCCTCGGTAGTAGTCGGATTGGCTCACCGCCGGACCATAGCGTACGGGCTCTTGCCGCGGGCAGGCGTCTTCGTTCAGAACGTGATCGCGATGGTTCGCAGCGCAGGTCGCAGGCGATTGCCGGTGCGCCGCGCGTCTTCGAGCAGCGTCTTCGGATCCGCGGTGAGGGTGTCGGCAAACACGACCTTGTTGCCGGCGCGAATCGTCAATTTTGTTCCCGCGGTGAACGTTGGTCCGCGCAAGAACACCGTCGCCTTCTTCACCCCATCGCCGTGAAGGGTGAGGGTGCGTTCGCCCTTCTTCTCCTCGATTCGCCAGGTCAGCTTGACGATTTTCGATTCCATCGAACGCAGGATGGCGCGGCGTTGGTCGTCCGGGGACGCGCCGGCAGCGACGGAGACCTGCGTTGGGACCTTCGTGCGATTCTCGTCGATCTGGTCGATGCGCAGGTACGGTGATTCGATGTTGGGGACTTCCGCGAGCAGATAGCCACTTTGCCTCAATTGGGGGGACAGGGCTGGCGTGCGGTCGAGGATCGCGCCGATGCCATCCATGCCCAACAAGGGCAGCGCGTGGCCGCGTTCCGGGTCGATGGTGACGGTGGCAGGGATCTTGAGTCCTGGGGCGATTCGCGCGAGTTCGCGCAGGTTCCACAGCAGCTCTGCGTCATCCTTGGCGCCGCAGAACGACAACGTCTGCACACCCTCGAGATGCCGCATGAGGCGGAAGTGTTGCCGCCGCGGTCCGCCGCCCATCGGGATGTTGCCGCAGAGAGTTCCTGGGCGATGCAGCGCGGTGTCGATCGAACTGTGTCCGGCCCAGGAGAACCCCGCGAGCCACATGCGATCGAGGTCCCCGTTTGCCAGATGCGCTACGGTGCGCAAGACCTTCAAGAACCCATCACGCATCTCGTCGGAGAACTCCGGTGGCGTGTAGAGCCCGACGAAGTACATACGAATCGTGTTGCCAAGGTGCATCGCCGCCAATTCGGAATCCTGGCCGCCCGGCACGAGCAGGATTGGCAACGGCGGGGCAGCGCGGGAATGGCCGGGGGGCACGAAGATCGCCGCTTGTACGATCTGGTCGCGGTACGGCAGCGACCAGATCATGCGTTCGCCGATGGCGACCGATGCCGGTGGGGCCGCCAGGGCTGTTTGGACCGCGTCGGCGGTGGCATCCGCGCGGGCGAGGATCGTAGTGAGCAGCGTCAACGCTGCCGCGTCCTCCCGTTCGGCAAGGTAGTCGTCCACCGCTTCGTGCAGTTCGTTGGCCGTGGGAAGGGAGCCAGGTTGCGGCTCTTGGGCGGTCAGCAGCGAAACGCCAAAGGCTACGGCGAGGACGCGGAAGAACGTGCTCGGCGACCATGCTCTCATGCGCACCATCCTACGAGTCCAAGGCGCGGTTGCGGAGGGGATCGGGGCCTACCCCGCGCATCGTGATCCCGCGGCGGTATGGTCTCGGCGATGCGCAGGTGGGTTCTGGTCGCGATGAGCCTCGTGGTGCTAGCACTCGCAGCGTTGCTGTGGTTTGCCGGCGATGGTCCACGCACGCAGTTGCGTGGTAGCGGCGAGGTTGCGAACGACGCGGTCGATGGGGGCGCGGAACGGAACTCCGCCGGAGTTGGGAAGGTGGGGCACGGCAAGGCTCCCGAATTGCGCGAGGCGGTCGCGATGCCCGCCGATGCACTGCCTGCTGCGGAGGAGTGGGCGATCCAGCTGGTTGGTATCGATCCGTCCGTGCCTTGGACTGCGCCATTGCAGTTTGTGTTGGAAGAGCGCGCGCGGGTCGAATGCGCAATCGACGCGAACGGTGCGTGTCGTTTTGTGCCGCCAGCGTACGCGTTGTTGCCGGGCGTTCACAATCTGCGGCTGCTCACGAGTGAGTCAAACTACCGATTGGAACAGGCCTACCAACAACTCGAACCGCTGCGGCGGACCCGGCGTGCCGAGTACCGGGTCTATCCGGCGGCGGTTTTGCAAGGCTGCGTCAGGGCGCCCACGGGAGAGGGGCTGCTGGCCAGCGTGAGCGCGTTTGTGCTGCGCCCCGAAGGACCGACCGAGCCATTGCTGTCGCGAACGACGAGTGACATGGACGGTCGCTATGAGTTGCGAGTTCCCCCGGGGGTATCCCTGCTGGTGATTGCGGAGGCGGTGACCCAGTCGGCGCTCTTGCCGTGGCAGGTTGTTCGCCCGCAAGGCATCTTCGAGTTGGAACGCTCGGACTCGCTCGATGAGATGTCGATGCCCGATTCGCTGCAGGCGCGCACGGACCTGCTGCCGGCCACTGCGCGCGCGCAAGGCGCGCACGGCACTCCGCGCCTGGTCGACGATCTGTGGCTTGGTGCGACCGCGCCGCTGACGGGCACGTTGACGCTGCTGGATGGTCGGCCTTTGCGTGATGCGGAGGTGGTGGCCGTGCCCGTGGCTCTGCAGGCCAGGATGTGGCGCGCAAACCAGTTCTGGGTCGCTGGCGAGGGCATTCTCGTCGGCGCCAGCACGCGCACCGATGCTGCGGGCGCCTTTACGATGCGTGTTCCACCGGGGCGCCGTTTTCGCGTGCTGGGCACCTCGCGCGATCCGCTGCTGCTCGCCGGGGAACCTGCGCAGGAGGCGATGGCGCCCGGTCATCTCGAGCTCGTCGCTCCCGGGGAGCTCGTGCAATTTCGGGTGCTCTTCTCGGGCAAGCCGGCGTCGCGGGCGTGGGTCGATGTGGGCGGCGGGGCGAAGCCTTGGCCCGCCGACGAACGAGGCAGTCTCCGCGCCACATTGCCTGGCGAACGTACGCGGGTGGAGGCTCGTTCCGGCGTGCTGCGCTCCGAGGCCGTCGAGCTGGTGCCCGGCGAACACTCGGGAACGGTTGATCTGCACCTCCTGGAAGGCGATCTGGCCGTGGTGCGTGTTGCGGTGCATAGCCGGCCACCGCTGCTGGCGGCCCAGTTCTCCTGGGCGTCGACGGGAGATGGGCACGTCCTGCAGGTCGTCGGGGAACGCGCACATGAAACCGTGCCCTTCGAACTGCGTGTGCCAGTCGGCACCTACCACCTGACGGTGAGCCATCGCCCGGACGAACCAGGTGGCCAATTCCTCGTGCCGTTGCAACTCGATGTGGAGGTTGCGGCAGGTGGCGTGTTGGTGGAGCGCGACGCGCTCTATGGCGGTCGCTTGCTGCTCGATGTGCGCAAGGACAATGGGGTGCGACCCGCTGGCCACTTCGTGCTGCGCAATGCGTTGGGTCAGGATGTGACGCCGGGTTCGGTCGTCCGCAGTCGTGGTGACGCACACGTGGAAGCGCCCGGTGTGCTCCAGGTCACGGGAGAAAGTGAGATGGCTCGTTTGCTGGAGCCTGGGCTCTACCAATTGGAAGTCGAGGCGGATGGTCAACGCACCCAACAAAGCGTCACCATCAAGGCGTGGAATTACACAAAGGTGCAGCTGCGGCTACCGTGATCAAGGAGTGGTATCAGGAATCGGCGCTGGGGCGAGGTATCCGTTGCCTGGCTTCGGCCAACAGCGTCTCGCGTGTGTTGCGTTCGGGATCGTCGAGCACGAGCTCCAGCAGTGCGGCCAGCAGGTTCCCCATCGTGGGACCGGGCGTCATGCCGAGCTGCAGCAGATCCCTGCCGTTGATCGCCAGATCGCGCACGGACAAAGCCGAGCCGGCGGCGAGGATGCGCGCGGCGCGCGCTTCCAATTCGGCGATCCGCGCGATGTCGTCCTCGGTCGGCAGGCCCTTGCCGCGGGCGTCCGCGCGACCTAGGCGATACAGGTCGGGGGCGAGGTCGGTGCCGACGCGGCGCAACCAGCGGCGCACGGCCGAGTCGGACCAGTCCGTCGTATAACAGAGCAGGTGATGGCGGACCAAGGCGACGATGCGTTCGCGTTCGTGGTTGGAGAACTTCAACCGCGCTAGCAGCGGATCCGCCATCTCGGCGCCGACCGCTTCATGTTCGTAGAACGTGTAGTCGTTGGTCTTGTCGGAGAACGCGCGCGTGCGCGGTTTGCCGATATCGTGCAAGAGGGCCGCCATGCGCAGCAGGGGGTCCTTTTCGCAGGCATCGAGGCACGCCATCGCGTGACCCCAGACGTCGTAGGCGTGGTAGCGGTTCTGCGTGCAGCCGACCGATTCCACCATTTCGGGGGAGATGATGCCGAGGATGCCCGTGCGCAGCATCGTCTCGAACGCAAGGCTCGGCTGGTTGGCGAGCATGGTCTTCTGCCACTCCTCGCGAATGCGCTCCGGGCTCACCTTGCGGAACGTTGCGTGCGAACGTGCATCGCCCATGGCGCGTTCGGTGTTTTCTTCGATGCGGGCGCCGAGGGCCGAGTGGAAGCGAGCGGCCCGCAGCACGCGCAGGCCGTCCTCGGCGAAACGTTCGTACGGATCGCCCACAGCGCGCAGGATGCCGGCGTCGAGGTCGCGCTGGCCACCAAACGGGTCGATCACCTGCGCGGACAGCGGGTCGAGCGCGATCGCATTGCATGTGAAATCGCGCCGCGCGAGGTCGGCTTGGATGTCATTTACAAATTCGACCCGATCGGGGCGCCGCCCATCGCTGTAAGCGCTTTCGCCGCGCAGCGTGGTGACTTCGTAGGGCCGCTGTTCGACGAGCACCGTGACCGTGCCGTGCTGCATGCCGGTCTCGATCACCTTCGCAAACATCTGCTGCACTTCTTGCGGTGTCGCATCGGTGGCGACATCCCAGTCCTTGGGGGGCAGGCCGCGCAGCAGGTCGCGCACACAACCGCCGACGACCCACCCGCGCTTGCCGCGTTCGCGCAAGCGTTGCAGGATGTAGTGGACGTCGGCGGGAACTTGATCGAAGAGGGTGGGCACGGCAGTAGGGAGGCATTCCAGGCTAGGCGTTCGGCGAGGAGCGGAACAGGTGTTGGTGCCAATCCTCGGCCAATGGCGGCGCGGCCAGTGGCTCCATGGGCTGGGCTCCTGGGTTACCTGGCGAAGGTCGCGAGCAGCACGACACGATCCTGCGCCGTATGGTTCCAGGCTTC
>JADZDL010000198.1 GCA_020851075.1 Planctomycetota bacterium
ATCAAGGCCGCTGAGGAACGCCGCGGTCGGCGTCTCGTGCTGGCGCTGGCGGGGACCGTGCTCGTTGCCCTGCTGCTAGGCGGTGGCGGCTTCTATTGGGTGCATCGCGAGCGCGAAGCGCGAGTGGCGCAGGTGCGCACCGCGGTCGAGGCCGCGTTTGGCGAATCGATCCAACTGGGGCAGGACGGGCGAGCCGTGGATGCGCTCGAAGCGGCGCGACGTGGGCTGGCGCTGTTGGCCACCGGCGAGGCGGACGCGGCGATGCGGGAACGGGCGACGCGTTTCGTCCAGCAGGCCGAACTTGCGGTCAGCGCCGCGGATCGTGAACGTGAGTTGCTGGCCAAGGACACGGCGTTGCAGCGGCGACTCGTCGATCTGCGCCTCGCCCAGATCCCGACCATTGGCAACCGCGAACGCGAAGCGGAGCTGCATGCGGAGTTCGTGAAAGCGTTCGAGGAATATGGTGTCGACCTGGATGGTGATCAGATCACGCCAGCACTCGAACGCATTCGCGAGCGTCATATCGCCGAGGAAGTCGCGTTGGCACTCGATGACCTGGGACGGCTGCGGCGCAGCCTATTTGGCGAACAGGCGGTGCAGTTCCAGCGTACGGCCGTGCTTGCCATGGACCTCGATCCTGACGCGGATCGTCTGCGGCTACGTGAGGCGATCCAGAAGGACGATCTGTCGGCAATGCTGGAACTCGCGGCGCCCGAGAACCTCAGCAGCTTGCCACCTGGATCCATCTGGGTTCTGAGCGCCACTCTATGGGACAGGTATCCGGAGCGCCGACCGGACGTCTATCGTATGTACGATCAGGCGCTCTACCTGTATCCCAACGACTACGTGCTCCAATCCGTGGGTGCGATGATCTATCGCATGGTCGGGCGCAAGGAGGCGACGTTGGCGTGCCGCACTGCCGCGTTCAGCTTGCAGCCGGAGAACGCCCAGGCTCGATATGATCTGGCGGACAGCTTGTTCTTCGCAGGTCGCATGGTGGACGCTTTGGGTGTCTACCTTGCCTGCACGGCGCGGTCCCCGGACAGTGCGCCGTCGTGGAATGGTCTGGGCTGGACCCAGTTGCAACTCGGGGACTTCGCGGGGGCGGCGGTCAGCTTCAAGAAGGCGACGGAGCTCGATGCCAACCCCCTCTTCCTCTCGGACCTGCAGACGGCCCGGTATCTGGCCGGCGTTGGCACCAAGGCGGCGATGGAGGATCTCGCCAGGTCCTCGGTCGTGGTCAATGAAGCTCTCAACTACTGTGTGGTGTTGGCTGACGCTCCCGATGCAGAACGACGCAACCCGGAGCTAGCCATTGCCAGGGTCCGGGATCCGCAGTTCGCCGAGGTCTATCAAAAGGCCGGTGCAGTTGTCGAGACTTTGGCGAAGGTGCATCTCCAGGACTACCAAGGCGCCTTGGAGGCCTTGCAGCAGTTCGATCCGAAGAGCGACTACCTGGTCCTTTCACCGCTGGTGTTTCCGTTCCTGCGCGCCCTGATCTACGCCCGGTTGGGTCAGCAGGGCACGGCGCGCGAGTGCTACGCACGCGGCATGGAGGGTTGGTCCCAGCTCGTCGGCAACGAAGAGGGGGGCTGGGAACGCTCCGACGTCAAGCGATGGCGTACCGCGGCAGAACAAGCCTTGGGCCTTTGACTCGAATCCAACAACTCACGAAGTCGTCATGCAAACCACCCATCTGGCTGTATTCGCCTTGTTGGTGCCTGCCGTCGCAGTTGCGCAACAAGGCGCGAAGTTCGACCCCGCGCCCTCGATCAAGGCCGCTGGCACCGACATCACCAAGCTGTTGCAGTTGGCTACGGATTGGACCGAGCAGAAGCGAGCGGAAGGGGCGCGCGCGGCCTGGAAACGTGTCATTGAGCTCGATCGCGACAATGCGATTGCTCGCGAAGGGCTGCGTCATCAGTTCTATGACGGCAAGTGGTGGGAATCGCGCACGGCGTTGTTCGACTTCCAGCGTGCCGAGGATGAGCGGATGGCCAAGCAGGGCCTGGCGCGGCTCAAGGATACCTGGGTGCCGATTGCGGATGCGCCGTTCTTGAGGCTCGGGTGGGTGCGGGATGCGAGTCTCGGCTGGTTAAGCCCGTTGACCAAGGTGCGGCTCGATCGTGAGCAGGATCTGGCCGCGAAAGGCTGGCAGCAGCAGGATCTGGAGTGGGTACCTCCCGAGCAGTTTGAGAGTTGGAAGAAGGGCCTCTGGAAATGTGGCGAGGACTGGGTCGACAACGAAGGCGCCAACACGTGGCACGCCGACATGAACCGGCCCTGGTATGTGGCCAGCGAACACTTCGTGATCTCGACCACGGTGGAGCGCGACCGCGTCGAGTGGTGCAAGTGGTACGCAGATCAGACGTATGCCGATCTCGTGCGTCTGTTCGGTGTTGCGCCGGGCTCGCGTTTGAGTGCGGTCGATCTGCTCGGGCCGAAGCGCGACAAGCCTGAGTTGTACGTGCTGCGCAATCTGGAGCAGTTCAACAAAGTCGCGGCCAGTGGCGCGGAAACGGACGGGTTCTCCTCGCTTCACTACGCGTACTTCGCCGACGCGTGGTACGACACCTCCGTCAAGCCGGCCGCTTACGCGGGAATTGGCGTGGGCTTCTGGGACAACGGCAACAAGACCCTGGATGGGTTTGGTCAATACTCAATCCGCCATGCTGCCGCGTTGTCGTTCGTCGAAGCGATCGACCCGTCGTGGAAGGCCCTTGGCGACATGGCAATGGGCGTGCAGGCGAAGTCGACAACGGCCTTCTGGGCGGAGAAGAAGATCCCGCGCTGGCTTCGTTATGGCGCTGCTTCCTATGTCGAACGTTATTTCCTCGACAAGACCGTCGGTGATGCCGGCAATCCGCGATGGTCGCGGGAATGGGCCTTCAATGCCCTGAAGCAGTCGGGTGGCCTTCGCGATATCCAGAAGGTGTTCGACTTCAAACTCGTGCTGGCGGACCAGCCGGGTTCGACGCAACTCATTCACGAAGCTGGGCTGTTGGTGGCCTTCCTGCTCGATGGCGAAGACAAGCAGGTGCAGAAGGCGCATCAGGCGTTTGTGCAGGCGCTGCGCGGTGGTGGTAACACTGCGGCCGCGGTGGCGGATTTGCAGAAGGCCCTGCTGGCCAGCAAAGCGTCCATCGCCAAGTTCGCCAACGGGTGAGTGGGGGCCTGGGCGTTGCGATTCAATCGTGCGTGGCCGGGTCCTGCTGGTAGTAGTCGCGCAGGTTTGCGTACAGCTCAGCGTGGCGAGCCAACAGCTTCTTGCCTTGCTCGAAGAAGCACTCTGTCGCTACGGCGAAGAACTCGGCGGGATTGGTGGCACCGTAGGTGTCCAACAAGGTGGCGCGCCCGTTGGCGGCGGCGTCGCGCAGCTTGGTGAACTCGCTCGACATGGTCTGCACCCATGCCGTCAGCTCGTCCCGGTCGCGCAAGGGTGGCGTGCCGTCCGCGAGCCCGTCGAGCAGATCCAGCTTGTGCGCAAACTCGTGCAGCACGAGGTTGTGTCCGTCGTCGGGATCGAGCGCGCCGCCGCGCGCGGAGTCCCAGGCGAGCACGACTGGGCCGCGATGCCACGCTTCGCCGAGATTGGCCTGCCCTTCGCGCACGACGCCGTTGTGGTCCGTTTGCGGCATCGTGCGGTAGGCACTCGGATACACGAGGATGCTGGTGACGTCCTTGAAGTACTCGTGCTCGATATTGAGCAGCAGCAAACTTGCTTGTGCCGCAATCGTCACCTTGATCTCGTCCGTGAGCACGAGGCCGCCGCAGCCTTCCCATTCCTTCTCGGCAATGAGTATGCGCAGATCGTCGCGCAACCGCTGCTGGCCGCGCTCGTCGAGATGGCCGTAGAACGGCATCTTGCCCAGGTATGGCAGCCAGGCCGTGGGGAATGGCAACGTGAGCAACTCGCGGCGCGCCTCGTGCCGGCGCGGGCGAAACAACCAATCGAACAGCATCAGCTGATCTTGGTGCCGAGCACGTGCAGAAACTGCCGCAGCCAGTCGGGGTGCGCGGGCCACGCAGGGGCAGTGACGAGGTTGCCGTCGGTGTAGGCCTTGTCGATGTCGACTTGCGCAAACTTGCCGCCGCACGTCTTCACGTCGGGGCCAACGGCCGGGTAGGCCGTGCACGAGCGGCCCTTGAGCACGTCTGCCGTGACGAGGATCTGGATTGCGTGGCAGATCGCGGCCGTGGGCTTGTTCGTGGTGAAGAAGTGCTTCACGACATCGAGCACGCGCTGGTCGAGGCGCAGGTATTCTGGCGCGCGGCCCCCAGGCAGTACGAGTGCGTCGTAGGCCTCCGGCTTGCAGTCGGCGAAGGTCGCGTTCAGCGCAAAGTTGTGACCGGGTTTTTCGCTATAGGTCTGGTCGCCTTCGAAATCGTGGATTGCCGTGCGCACGGTGTCGCCGGCTTTCTTGTTGGGGCAGACGGCATGCACCGTGTGGCCGACCATCAACAGCGCCTGGAACGGCACCATGACTTCGTAGTCTTCGACGTAGTCGCCGACGACCATCAGGATCTTCTTGCCGGGCATCGTGGAGTCCTTGCGGGTAGGGGAGGACTACAGGCTAGCCGAGTTGCGCAGGAACGCGACCGGCTTATCGGCCCATGCGCCAGCGCGGGCGGGCTTCGCCGAGCCCGGTGCGCAACTCGGTGGCGCAGGCCCGAAGGGCCGCCAGGTCGTCTGCCGCAGCGGGTGGGGTCTTGCCGAGCATCGTTGCCGCTTCGTTCAGCGAGGTGGCGACGTCGTCGGTGCGATTGCGTTCGAGTTGGCGTTCGGCCCAGGTCGTGGCGGTCTGCGCGAACGAAGTGCGGTCCTCCTCGGTGGTGAGCCGGTCTTTCACGCGCCGCAGGATCGCGAGCGCGTTGCGCAGATACCCGTCACCTTCGTCATTGGGCAGGCCCATGAGCATGCGGATCGGCTGGCCCGCGGCGTCCACGGTCGAACGCTCTTCGCGGATCGGGTTGCGACCGTCGGCGCGCAGCGCCTCACGCAGCTCGCTGTCGGCGATCGCGACCGCGTAGAAGACTTCGCCGGGAGCCACGGCTTCGATGCTGGCGAGCAGGTCGAACGGAGAGATCTCGCTCGGCCCGCTGGCGCGCCATTCACCGATCTTGTCGACGAGGTCCAGCACGTCATAACCAAGGCCGTCCGTCGCGCCGGCGAGGTTCTGGTGCAACTGGATTGCATTGCGAAGGGCCTTTGCGGCGCCCTCCCGATGTCCAACGTGTGCTTCGGCGAGGCCGCAGCCGAGCCAGCACAGGGCCTGGTAGTAGTTGCAGTTCTCGGTGTATTCGGCGCGAACCGTGGCCGCGCGGGCGAAGGCTGCGCGGGCAGTTGCGTAGCTGCGTTGCGCCGCAGCCGGCTGCTCGGTGCGGCGTTCGTTCTCTGCCTGCAGCATCCATGCATAGCCGAGGAACCAATGTGCGTCGGCGTTGCCAGGATGGTCGGTGCCCAAGTCGCGCGCGATGTCCTCGGCGACCACGGGCCCGAACTCCGATCGACCACCGCTCCACAGCGCCTGCGTGATGCACTGCCGCACGGCTCGCCCATCGGGCACACGCAGCGCGCCAACCCGCGCCGCGGCGAACTGCTCCCGCCACAGCCCCAGGGCGCCGTGGAACGAGGCGAAGCTCGTCCAGTCCGTGTCATCGCCAAACGGGCTGGTCGCGACGAACGCAAACGCGCGCAGACCTTCGAGCATTGCGGCGATGGCGAGTGCGGGTTCTTGTTCGAGTCTGGCACCGAATCGGCGAATGTCGGCATCCCCGAGCCAGCGCAGTGCTTCGACGGCGCTCGCATCCTGCAGCGGAACCGTCAGTGGCAGCTCGACGAGCGTGCGGCCAAGGGTGGCCTGCAGCGCGGTGCGGGCAAACTCGGCTTCGTCGTCGAAGCGGCTTTGGAAGTACGCCGTGCGCGCTCGTTCGATCCACCAGTCGCCGCGTTCGGGTTGCGCAGCGAGCACGCGCGCATAACTCTGTTCGGCGTCTGCGAGCAGGATGGCGACGTTCTTGCCGCCGCTCTCGATCTGCCGGCGCGCCAGGTCGAGCGAGGCTTTGGCATAGCGAGCGCGCAGTTCGGTATTGTTGCGGTCCTGCTGCAGCCGCGCGTCGAGTTCGGCGAGGTCCTGTGTGAGGACTTCTGCCGTAGCGAGTTCGATGGTGAACGGGTCGGCGGTCGGCGGCGCGCCGGCTGCCGCGCGTCGTACTGCGGCGGCGGTCTCGAGCACGGTGGGGAGCGAAAGTGGGCCGCCCAGGCGCGCCAGCGTGGCTTCGATGGCCGATGCGTCGGGCCCGAAGGCCGTGGCTAGGGCAACGTCAGAACCCGCATAGTCGACGGCGCGGCAGGCGAGCAGGAACGAACGTGTGGAGGTGCTGTCGCCGTCGATCGAAGCGAGGGAGTGCAGCCAGACCGGAATGGCTGCTGCGATCGGCCCCGGCGTGCGTTCGATCGTCTGCACGAACTCGCGCAGCATCGTCGCCGCAGGGCCGGCAAGGCCGCGCGCGCGCACGGTCGCCACGAACTGTTCGCGCAGTGATGGGGACAACGCCGGCAGGCGAGCGGCGATCAGGCGAAGGGCATCGAGGCTGCCCGCGTCGCCGTGCTTCTGCATCGCGGTGAGAGCGGCCTGCAGGTCGGCCGCCTCGTGCGACAAGGCAACGCAGGCTTCGAGGTGGGCGCGCTGGCGGTGCGATCGCCGCGCGGCAAGCTCGTCCCACGTAGTTGGCAGACGGCTGGCAAGGCTCGCCGGTGCGAAGTTCGCCGCGGTGGTGATCACCGCCCGATCGATGTCCTGCAGATCAAAACTCAGCGACAGGTCCCACGCTTTGCTGCCATCGGGCAGGATCGCGGCGTGGCGCGGGGCCACGCGTTCCCCATCGGCGAGCAGTTGCTCGAACAGCGCCGGTTCGAGGGCCATGTGTTCGCCGCACGTGCAGCAACCCAGTCGAGGGCACGGAATGCGTCGACCGGCGTCGTCGTAGTCGCGCGGATTGTGGCGAAACAGGCTCGCGACCACACACACGTAGTTGCGCGTCGCGGCCACGAACTTGGGATCGCGGTACTCTTCGCGAACGATGCGGTCGCTGGCACTCTCGCCGTCCATGTTGACCGCAAGCAGAAGCGGGCGCCCCTCGGCCCTGGCGAGTGCGAGCGCATCGGCGAGATTTCGTTCCCAGTGGATCTGCTGCGCGTCCTCGGCAACGGCGCGGGCCTCGGGCGACGGCGGGGCCGGGGGGCCATCCGGGACCCGACAGCTGACCAGAGCAATGCAGACGAAGAGCGACGGAACGGAGCGCGTCAGTCGGGTCATTGGAGTCCTCGGTTGGCGACCGGAGGAGCGGGCATACCGTAGCGGGCCCTCGGCTGTCGTGCGAGCATCCGGCCGATTGCCGTTTCTGCTGCGAAGGGCTGGGCATCGCCTGGGGGTATTCCAGCGCGTCAAGCTCACGCTGGAGGCGAGACGACGTCGCGCGCGCCGCGAGAACGCCGGGAGCTCGTGTTGACTTCGCTGCGTGGCGTGCCTTTCATGGGGCAATGTCGGGACGCGACAGTTCCCATGCGATGGGCTCCATGGCGTCTCCGCCGGCGCTGGGAGCGTCTTCGTCGGGAGTGCGGTTCGAACTCGTTCGCGCCGATGCCGACGAAACGTGGCCGTTCGTGGTCCTGCACCACGGTCGTCTAGCGCACACGTTCCTGGCCGAACTGCGCGTCGAGGGCCTGCCTGGCGATGCCGAGCCGTTGCGGCGCTTTGCGCTGAAGGTGCAGAACGACCGTCGCCCTCTGCAGGCGAGGGGAAGCCTGCGGGCGCTTACCAACCTCGATATCGATGCGCTGTGGCAACGCGAGGTGGACGATCTCGCGGCGGCGGCGAGCCCGCACGTGGCGCGCCCGGTGCCCGTGCCGGCGGGGCTCACCGCGAGCAGGCCGGTGACGTGGTGCGCAAAGACCGATCGCTACTTTCACCCGGTGTGCGCGGAGACCGGGCAGTTGCTCACGGTCTGCAAGGACGACTCGTTGCTCGCCAGGAATGGCCTCATCGAGTACTCCGTCGACACCTGGCGCTATCTGCACGCCGAAGCGGCGCCCGCCGCGCGGACCTTCTATCGTCTGCCTGGCACCAATGGCGAACGGCCGCGTGAGGGCGTGCTGGTGCGGCTTGGGGCGGAGTTGTTTCGGGATTGGGGGCGCCTCGTGCATGCGGAGGGTGGTGATCCGGCCGCGCAGGTAGCCGCCGCGGCGTTGCCTTGCCTGCGCTGCGAACACCGCGGTGCGTGTTATCCACCGGCGGATGGTCCAGGGGCGGAGTCGCGGGCGCGGGTCCCGGCGGAAGACCACCTGCATGCGGTGTCGTTCTACGACCTGCGGGCGCAGGCGCTGGAGCTGCAGGACATCGATTTCGACCAGCTCTGTGACCTGCTCGGGGGCGGCGATCCCACCGACGTGCTGTTTGGTGCGCCGATGAGTCGCGGCCAGCAGCGCTGGTTGCAGCGCAGCGCGCAGCGCCTGCTGACCGCGAAACCGGCCGCGCAGTGGCTGTTTGCGACGGATCCGCAGCGTTTCCCGCGCGAGGTGCTGTGGGCGAAGTTGACCGCGTTCCAGCAGGTCTGCGAAGGCTTGCAGGCTTTGCATCGCCAAAGTGGGCGCCCGCACTTTGGGCTCTGCCCTGGTGACATCCGGGCCAGGCTCTCGCCGGCTGGGCAGGCAGCTCCAGCTCGTTGGCCCTGCGATGTGCAACTCGTTGGGCTCGGTGGCGCCATGAGTGTGGTGGTGCCGGGTCTCGAAGGCTGTGCGCCTGCGTTGTTCGAGCCAGAACCGGGGTTGCGTGAGGATCTGCGGCGGCGGCCCTATGCGTCGCCCGAACTGCTCGAACTCGATGGCCAGAGCTGCTCGATGGCCGTGCAGTTCCGCGCCGGCACGCTGCACGACGGCAAACTGCGCCTGTTGCTGGAGGCCAGCGGCTCAGCACCGCTGCAGCGGTATCGTGCCGGCGACTTTGTTCT
Organism: Planctomycetota bacterium; assembly: GCA_020851075.1. GTDB lineage: Bacteria > Planctomycetota > UBA1135 > UBA1135 > UBA2386 > JADZDL01. The sequence goes on from JADZDL010000198.1 coordinate 9,010, forward strand.
GGTGACCCTTGCCGCCGAGTTGCCGACGAGCGACTGCGGGCTCTGGACGCGCATCAGCGAACTGCGGCGCAATGGCCTGCTGGCGAGCGCAGAGATTGACGAAGCGAGTCCGTGGGCGCGCTGGGCGGGCAGCGTCCAACAAGTGACCTGCATGTTCTTCCGCTCGCTGGGACCGCCTATCGATCTGTATGGCCTTGGCATGCTGTTGTTCCGGGCTGTGCTCGGCAACGATGACCAAGGCATCGCGGTGCTGCAGGAGGCCGTGAGTCGCTGTGTTCGGCCTTTGCGCAGCGAGTTCTGCACGGGCGTGAGCGACGGACGCGTCGTGGCCAGGCACGTCGACCAACTGCTGCTTTCCGGGGCGTTGCGCAGCACGTTTGCCGCGTGGAATGTGCTGCAACGGCGTGGGGATCGACTCGAGTACCAACGGGTATGCCAGGAAACGCCGCCGATCGAGACGAAGCTGTGGCGCGCGGTGCTCGAGATCGGCTTCAAGCTCGTGTCGCAGGTCCGCGGCTACAGCTACGGCGATGGCCAGGCGGACGGGTCGCCATTCTTGTTGCGGCAGGTGCAGGAAGACCTGGAGGTGCTGCGGCGTCACCTGCACGTGGACATGTTTGCTGCCGATCTTCGCGCCACGCGGATCGTCGATGTCTGCAGCGAAGTGCGCGACGCGCTGCGGGCCGAACTCGCTTTGCCGGCGAACGGCAGTGAGGGGAAGGCTGGGATGGCGCCAGCGCCGGCGAGTGGTCCCGGCTGTCACCTCTCCGTGAAGAAGGACGGCGAAGCGCCGCGCGAGCTCGATTTCACGTGCGACAAGATCACGCTGGGCCGGCGCGAAGCCGAGAACGTCGGTCACCTCGGCGATCCGATGGTGTCGGGGTTGCATGCCACGATCGAATTGGAGGATGGCGCCTACGTGATCCTCGATCGCAATAGCACGAACGGCACCGAGGTCGATGGCATCCGGTTGCCGGGTGAGGTCGCCATGCCCCTGCAGGATGGCTCCAGCGTGCGCATCCGGCCGTTCACGATCACGTTCCGGACCAGCTTGGCGGCTGCGGTCACCACCATCGCCCCGAACCTGGACAGCCGGTCGCTGTTGGCCCAGCTCCACGATGAGTTCGTGGCGAGGTTTGGAAGCCCGCTGGCGGACCAGCGCGAGGCTCTGCGGCTGGTCCTGCGGCGCGCGCGCGAAGTGCTCGATGGCAGGGCTTTGTTGGCCCGGGTCGAGGAGGTGATCGACCTGGTGCGGGCGGATGGTCGGGCTGGCGAAACCTGACCAGTCGGGCGCGTGCGTTCCCGGGGCATCTTCTCAGAGTCCGCGGGCCCGGCACCCGTGTTTCGGGGCGACGATGTGGCATGATATTGGGCCCGGCGCGGTCCCTTCGCGCTCTTCCCGGTGATCCGAATGAACAAGTCCGACAAGCCGGAGCAGCCCCAACCGAAGCCCATAACCGAGGCGATTGGCGGCCATGGAGCCAGCGAGACGCAGTTCCTTGTGCGCGAGGCGGCCGGTGCCGAGAGCGCCGACGCGTGGACGGCTCTGTCGGCGAAGATCGTCTACTACCTGCGCACGCGGTTCGGCAACGCTTCGTTCCCGCCCGGAACCGAGTTCAACGACTTCGTGAGTGACCTGATGGCAAAGGTCATGACATCCATTCAGAGTTTTGAAGACCGCGGCAAGGAGTCGTTCTGGCGCTGGGTGCAGACGATCGGCGGCAACCTGTGGCGCGACATGTGGCGTCGCTTTGAGCGCGACCGCAAGCTGGGACTGGCCGGGCGTGGCGAGCAGGATGCGCAGAATGACTCCGGCCCGATCTCGCTGACCGGCATGGCGCCGGCGAAGGGGGAGACGCCGACGCAGATCGTGCGCTTCCGCGAACTCGAAAGCGCAGAACAGCAGTGCATCGAGAAGCTGCCGCGCCAGATGAAGGACGTCTACGTGCGACGTCGCCAGAACGAGCTCTCGTTCCAGGAGATCTCGGTGGAGCTGGGTGGCATCAAGGAAGCCACGCTGCGCAGCAACTACATGCGCGCTCGCGATCTCGTGCGCGAATGCCTCGCCCGGCGACTGGATGAACTCGGCACGCAGACGAAAGCCTGGAAGACGGGCTGGAGCTGATTCGGGCGACTGCTCTGGGCTAGACGGCGCCGGTCGGCAATGATGCGCGCGTGGTTGAAGTTCCAGGGTATCGGATCGAACGGCTGCTGAGCTGGGGATCCCAGGGGGACGTGTTCCTGGCCAAGGATGTGCACGGCGAGCACGTGGCCCTCAAGATCGTCACGCCGGAGCGTGTTGAAGGGGAGCACCAGGGGCTCGAACGACTGCGGCGGGAAGGGCGCATGCTCGCAGCGATCGATTCGCCCCACGTGGTCGGCGTGCGCGGCTATCTGGAGACTCCGGCGTGGAGTTGCCTCGTGCTGCAGTACCTGGACGGCCAACGACTCGACGCCGCGGTGCGCGAACGGGCCGGCGAGGCGCCTCCCGCAGAGTTTGACGCACGGGCCGGAACGGTGGTGTTGCCGCGCGGCACCGACCCTGTCCGAGGGGATGGGGTGGGCCCCAAGGAGGTGGCGGCAGCGCTGCAGAACGTGGCGCATGTGCAATGGGGACTCGGTATCGCCATGCAACTGGCGCGCGGCGTCGCCGCCCTGCACGCGAAGAACCTCGTGCATCGCGACTTGAAACCGCAGAACGCGATGCTGCAGGGCGACCGGGTCGTGCTGATCGACTTCGGGTTTGCGCGCATGGATGGCATGACCACGCTGACCCAGTCGGGAGCTGCCATTGGCACCCTTGCATTCATGAGTCCGGAGCAGTTCCGCGGCGGCGGCGCGACCTGGCAATCCGACGTCTACGGCTTGGGTGCGACGCTCTACTTCCTGCTCACGGGACTGCCGCCCGTGGATGCGGGCGCCGCCAACCTCGCCGCGCTCGGCACGCGCCGGTTTGCGCCCAGCGTGCGCCGCAAGAACCCCGCGGTGCCAAAGAACCTCGATGCGGTGCTGCGGCGGGCGTTGCAGCCCGATCCTCGCGACCGGTACCAAGGAGTAGCCGAAGTGCTCGCTGATCTGGGGCGTTGCCAGCGCGGGGAAGCCGTGCGCTTGCCGTTCTCGGTATCGCGTCTGTGGCGCCAACGACGACGGCAGCTGGCGTGGCTCGCGGCCTTGCTACTGGTTGGGCTGTTGTCCGCGTGGTTCACGATGGGCTTCCGCGCCGCCGCGGTGGCGCAGCAGTTGTTGGCGGAGGTCGGCGACGGTGGTGATGCCGCGTCGCGCCATTGGCAGGGTCTGGACGAAGCGCAACGCGAGCTGGTGACCGCCGCGTTGAACGAGCGCATTGGCGCCGATGCCGAGTTGGCGGCGAAGGTGGCGCGCGAACTGCATCTAGGGCTCTTGCGCGTGGACGGGCGCCCGAAGCACCAAGGTGTGCTCCTGCCGAGCAACGGCTTGGAAGCGCCTCGCAGCCCCGCCGCTGCCGAGTTCTTGTCGCTCGAAGAGCCTCGCAACCTGCTGGTGCGGCCCGGGCGCGCCTGGTTCCTCGTCATGTCGAGCAATCCGACGGCCTGGTGGTCGGAGGATGATGCGCGGGTCATGCAGATGCTGATCCAGGTGGCGGAGCCTCTGGCGGGAGAGGTTGCGGTGCGTTCGCTGCGGCGGTTGCCGACCGAGATGAGTGGTGAGGGGAGTTTCGTTCGGTTTATGCCGGCCACGGTGTCGCTGCGCACGACCGGCGAAAAGTCCATCCTCACGGTGTTCGCCGATCCGATCGCGATCGCGAGCGAAGAGCTGGACAACCGCGCCGCGGGGGGGCTGCGCCAATGGTTGCGCGGGCTCGGTGCAAACGGCCGGGAATTGGACTGCTGGTTGGCGCATCCTGGCGAACCAGATGGAGTGGCGGATGCATTCTGGGGGTGGGTCCAATCGCGAGAGGGGGGTGAGGACAACATGCCGCACACCTGCGCGTTCTGGTTTGCGCACCGCCTGGCCACCGTGGCGTGCTGTCGCCTGCCGGCGTTCCTCGAATGGCAGCGAGCGGCTTTCGAGAGTGGCCCGGACTTTGGCACGGAGGAGCAGAGGATGATTCCCGCGAGGCCCTGCCCGGCCAATGCCAGACAAGGTTGGGACGTCACTCCTTCGGGTCTCTGGTATCTCAATTCGAATGTTGCGGAATGGACCCTGCACGAGACGGTGTTGATTGCGACGTCAGGCACGCAATTCGTCGCAACTCCTCTGAAGACGGGCCGTAATGGGCGATTCTCTTGGATGAAGGCGCCGGCGATGGTCGGGGTGCCGTTGGTTGACAAGCAGGGGCGGATCGCCGAGCACGGACTCAGGCTCTATCGGACCATTGTGAGCGGCAAGTAACTTGCCCGGAGTGGCTGATTAGATGTCGCATGGACATCCGTATCACGCTTCCTGATCTGTCCGACGAGGCCACCTTGGCGCTGGCGCCGCAGGTGGCCACCATTGCCGTATTGCACCTGCAAGGCAAAGCCGTGCCCGTGCAGGCGCCTCCAGGCACGAGCAACCAATGCGAAGACGACCATTGCCAGTTGGTTGGCAGGGTCTGGGAGGACGGCGTGCTCTACCTGCTCTACTACTGCGAAGGCAAATTTGAGGTCTACAAGGCCTGAACGCGCGCAGCGGGACCTGGGTGCAGCGGGCCCAATCCATCGGGCCCAATCCACAGGCACCTACATATTGCGCCGATACTGCCCGCCGACCCCATAGAGCGCGTTCGACATCTGTCCCAGGGAGCACACCTTCGCGGCTTCCATGAGGCTCGCGAATACGTTGCCGCCCTCGAGGGCAACCTGTCGCAATTGTTGCAGGGCCGCGTCGGCGCGCCCGGTGTTGCTCGCTTGGAACTGCTGCAGCCCGTCGATCTGCGCCTGCTTCTCGTCGTCCGTGCTGCGCATGACTTCGCGCACGACCTGGATCGGCG
>JADZDL010000199.1 GCA_020851075.1 Planctomycetota bacterium
GCACCCGGAGTTTGAAATGTGGAGTCAGGGCATTCACGCTCGCTCCGGCGTTTCGTGTGCTGACTGCCACATGCCGTACAAACGCGAAGGCGCGATCAAGATCAGCGACCACCACGTGCGCAGTCCGTTGCTCGACGTGTCACGCGCCTGCCAGACCTGCCATCGTTTCCCGGAGACGGAGATTCTCGGGCGCGTGGCTGTGATTCAGGATCGCACGAAGGGGCTCATGGACCGCGCCGAAGATGCCCTCGTGCAGTTGATCGGCGATCTCGAGGCGGCGAAGAAGGCTGGGCGCACCGACCAGGACCTGCGTCCGATCCAGGATCTTCAGCGCAAATCGCAATGGCGGCTCGACTTCGTCAATGCCGAGAACAGCATGGGATTCCATGCGCCGCAGGAGGCGGCGCGCATTCTCGGCGAGGCCATCGACTACGCCCGGCAGGGCCAGCTGGTGTTGCGCGATCTGAAGTGATCACGCCCGCGTGGGCTATTGGGCGCCAAACACCCAGTCGACGCCGTTGCTCACGATCATGCCGAGGCTGTTTTGCCCGGGCGCCAGCGAATAGGCCTGCAGATACAGGTGCAGGCCGAGCAATTGCGCGATGTTGGGCAACGCGAGCGAATAGGAGGAGGTCGTCGCCGTGGCCGGCACGACGGGGATGCCGGCGATCTCCGTGGACTGCAGCAGATCGCAGCCCGGCATGCCGTAGATGGCGAGCGACATCGGCAGCGGTGAACTGCCAAACCAGTTGCGGTCCCAGCCGGCCGCGAGGGCAACGAACGGATGGGGCACGTCGGTCACCGTCAACGCCGCGGTCTGGCCCAGCACGGGGCGCGCATTCGGGTCGGGCACGAGGCCCAGCGCCGGCGTTCCGCAGCCCGAGCCAAACGCCGTTGCTGACGCCACGAGCTGCGTGATCCAGGTGTCATTGCGTTGGCCCTGCACGGGCACGGAACCGCCAAAGAGAACCAAGGTCTGGCGCGTCTCGTCGTAGATGAGGCTGTGGTTCTGGCGGGCGAGCGGTGCTGGTGCCGCCGCAAGCTGCGTCCACTGCTGGCCATCCCAGGTCCACGTGTCGGCGAGGCTGTTGTGCCCCGAGAAGAGCACGATGCGCTGGCGCGATGCGTCATAGGCGAACGCGCGGGTCGGATAGCGCGGCGTTGGCGGTTGCACAGCGGGACTCGTCGTGTGCCACGTCGCACCATCCCATTCCCAGACGTCGTTCACGTAAGCGAAGTTGCCCGCTGGCCCCAATTGACCGCCGAACAGCACGGTACGCTGGCGTGCGGCATCATAGGCCATTGCGTGTTCGTTGCGTTCGGGCGGGCTTTGCGCGGGAGACTGCAGCAGCCAGGCCGTTCCGTCCCATTCCCACGTGTTGTTGCTGCCGGCAAAACCGACGCCGCCATAGAGCACGACGCGTTGGCGGGCCGCGTCGTAAGCCATTGCGTGTTTCGCGCGCAGTCCGGGGTGCGTGGTCGTGGTGACCGTCGTCCAGTTCGTGCCGTCCCACAGATAGGTGGCCGTCGGATACGAGCCGGCGCTCTGGCCGCCGTACATCACCACGCGCTGGCGGGCCGCGTCATAGGCCATCGCGTGCCAGCGCCGCGTTGGCAGTGCCGCCTGCGGCTGCGCGGTCCAGTCGAGGCCATCCCAGGTCCAGGTGTCGCCGAGTTCGGTGCCGCCTGTGTAACCGCCATGCAGAACGCCCTGCTGCCGCGCGGCGTCAAACGCCATGGCGTGCCAACCGCGGACTGCCGGCTGGTGCGGCGGCAGCATCTGCGTCCATTGCAGGCCTTGGGCGTTGGCCAGGGCCGCGCTGGTGGCGAGGACGAAGAGCAGGCGTAGGCGAGGGTGCGTGTTCATCGAGCGGTTGCGTGCGGCGAGACGTGGAGTTCTCAACCAAGCAAACCCCGCGATTCGCCGACCGGCCAGTTGTGGTCCCGCATTGAGACCAACGTGGACCACGGGCTGCGTGGGGCCGCTTGCTGGCCCGCAACAAAGTCCACGATGTCGCGGTAGGGCTGTGCTGCGCAGACGACTAGAGTCAGGCAGAAGCCGAGCATGGAAATCGTCACGATTCCTGGGTTCCTGGACTACTACCGGCGGGTGCGTGAAGCGACGCGCCGCGTGGTTGCCGTCATTCCTGCCGAAGCACTCGATTGGACCTACAAGCCGGGCAAGTTCACGGTTGGGGACCTCGTGCGCCACATCGCGGCGATCGAACGCTTCGTCTTCGTCGAAGCCGCGCTGGGTCGTCCGATCCGCTATCACGGTTGTGGCAAGGAGCTCGGGGCAGACTTGCCCGCAGTGCTCGAGTTCTTCGATCGTTGTCATGCGGAGTCGCTCGAATTGCTCGCCGCATTGCGCGACGAAGACAGGAAACGGCGCGTTCCGAATGCCGCGGGGCGCGACATGGAGATCGGCAAGTTGCTGCGCGCGTTGCCGGTGCACGAGATCCACCATCGTGGTGCCCTCTGTATCTATCTCAATCTCTTCGGCGTAGAGACGCCGCCCGTCCTGGGCTCGACTGCAGAAGCACTCGTGCAGCGCAGTGCCGGCGGCGATCCGGCGTGACCTGCTCCGCAGTTCGAAGGACCATTCTGTCATGATGTTGCCAACGCTGTTGTGCTGTCTTCTCGCGCCGCAAGAGCCGGCAGCGCTTTCGCATGGGCCGCTGCGTGGTCCCAATGCGGCCACTTCGTTGTCGCTGTGGGCTCGCGCGGCGCTGCCGGGGCAATACACATTGCATCTGCGGGCTCTGGCGGACGGTGTTGAGAGTCAGTGGAACGCCGCGGCGTCGGCGGACCATGATTCGACACTGTCTTTTCAAGCAACCGGGCTCCGGCCTGGTGCGGCCTACGATTGGTGGATCACGCGCGGCGACCAGTTGGTGATGGCAGAAGGTCGCGCGCCACTTACCACGGCGATGCCCGACGACGCGTCGGTGGCGACCTTGGCGTTTGGCTCCTGCTCGAGCGACAAGGGGTTTGCCGAACAACCCATCTGGGGCCAGATTCTTGCGCGTTCGCCGCAAGCGCTCGTCTTGCTCGGGGACACGCCATACATCGACAACGGCTCGATCGACGTTCGCCGCAAACGCTTCCGCGAGTTCTTCGCCTTCCCGCCGGTGCGCAGCGTGCTCAGCGCGATTCCGACCTGGACCACGTGGGACGATCACGATTACGCAGTCAATGACACCTTTGGCGCCATCAAGGCCGGCGAGACGGCGCGGCAGGTATTCTGTGAGTACCATTCGCACCCTCACTATGGTGATGGTACGCATGGCATCTACACGAGTTTCCGGCGGGGGCCCATCGAGGTGTTCCTGCTCGACACGCGCAGTTTTGCCGATCGTGAGACTTCCACACTTGCCGAGGGCGAACGTTCGCTGCTCGGCTCGGCGCAGACCACCTGGCTGCAGGCGGGCCTGCGGGCTTCGCAGGCGACCTTCAAGGTGCTCGCCTGCGGCATGATCTGGAACGAAGGAGTGCGCGCGAACAAACCGGACTGTTGGGGCAACTGGCTGCCCGAACGCAACGGCCTGTTGCGCTGGATCGGCGAGCAGCAGATCGGCGGCGTGGTGCTGGTTGGTGGCGATGTGCATCGCACTCGCGTGATCCTGCATCCGGTCCGCGCGCTGGCTGGTTACGACGTGCCGGAGTTCATCACTTCACCGCTCGCGCAGAATGTGATCGCGGCCAACAAGGTGGATGTGCCAGGCCTGCTGTTCGACGCAGGCGAAAGCCACAGCTGCATGTTCCTCACGGCTACGGGCCACGGGCAGGATGCAGAACTCGTGGCTTGCTTCCAGAATGGTGAGGGGCGGGAGTTCTATCGCCGCCGTTTCCTGGCCCGCGAATTGGCGACCGTGCCGCGCTGAGCGGGACCGCGAGCCCCGCGTCGCCCCGGCAGGCAGGAAAACGCGCAGAATCGTGAAACGGCGGGCCCGCGCCGGACCAATCCCCGCACCCCCGCTTCCCGATCCGCGTTCCCATGACCACGATCCCGTCCGTCTTCCTCCCGTTGTTCGCGCTGCTGCTCGCTGGTGCTGGCGCCGCCCAGTCCAATTCGGTCGGCCCGTACGACGCTGAGTCGTTCGAAGCACCGCGCCTGCAACCTGGCACCTTGCCTGGCACCGGTTACGCCGACGGCCAGGATGGTTGGATGCTGCTCGACAGCCTCGCGTATCCGGGCAACCTCGCCGCCGCGCAGGTGCAGACCAGCGTGGTGCGCAGCGGCGCGCAGGCCGTACGCTGGAACGCCGCGCAGATGACGCCCGGCGGCAACGGTGAACTGCGCCGCAACGCGATGTTCTCGCTCACCACCGGCGTGATCGAGTTCGAGTTCGACTTCCAACTTGCGAGTGCACAGACCCCGTCGCAAGCGTGGGGTTTCTACACGCAGCCTTACCCGCACCCGCAGTCGGCGCAGCTGTGGTGGGAGATCCGGCCAACTGGCGAGATTTGGTACTGCACGACCAGCAACCGGAACTGGTTTGCGACTGGCAGCTTCGTGAGTCGGGACGTCTGGCACCACGCGCGCACCGTGGTCGACATCTTCGGCAACCGCACCGCGCTCTACTTCGACGGCGCGCTGGCGGCGCAGGGCCAACCGGTCGGTGTGAACTTCCAAGCCCCCGACCACGGCTTCGCGCAGTTCTGGTGCAACGGGGCAGGCAACGATGCCTTCTACTTCGACAACTTCACCGTGCGCGAACGCATCGCACCGCTTGGCCTCAGCAAGGACCTGCCGCGGTTGCGCGTGGGCCAGCGTTCGGTGCTCGAGTTCCACCTCGCCGGCCACCAAGGTGTCGGCAACCACTCCTACGCGATGCTTGGCTCGCTGTCGGGTTCTTCGCCGGGTATCTCGCTGGGGAGTGCCACGCTGCCGCTGGTGCCCGATGCGTTTCTCGGCATCCTCGCGGGCGCGCTCGGCAGCCCGGCACTGCCGGGGTTCCTCGGCACGTTGCCACCGGACGGTGACGCGTTCGCGCGCTTCGACACGCAGGTGCCGCTGCCGGCGAGTCTGGTCGGCA
>JADZDL010000200.1 GCA_020851075.1 Planctomycetota bacterium
GCACGGTCCGAACGAGTTCCTGCACATTCCGATGGGCAAGAAGCTCACCGCGAGTGTCGCGATGGTGCTGCAGGAGCACTTCCTGCGCGATCGTGGTGGCAAGAAGGCGGGCAAGGCTGGGAAGTCCGGCAAGTCGAAGGCCGGCAAGCGCAAGGACAAGAAGTGAGTACGAGGCCCTTCCTCGCCCACCATCACGGCTTCAAGTGCGCGGGTAGCACCGTAGTGCACCTGTTGAATCGCAACTGGCCGGGCAAGGTCCTGCACATCGAAGGCCGCACGGCGGACCGGCGCATCCACTGTTCGCAGGTGGCAACGTTCCTTGGCCAGAATGACCATCCTGCGCTGACGAGCCATGTGTTGACGATGCCGCCGGTGGGCGGCGAGATTGCGGCAGTGCACTTTGGTTTGATTCGCGATCCGATCCAGCGATTGCTGTCTGCGTACCACTTTGCGCCGCAGGAGCGCCAGTTGGGCGGCTTCCTCGAGTTTGTGGCGGCGCATGCGCACTACGCGTGTGAGTTCCATGCGCGCCACCTCGCGCGACAGCAAGTGGGGGAGAATGGTGTCTATGATCGGGCAGCCGATTGGCGTGCCAACGCTTCTGCGGTGCCGATCGGGGCGCCTGGCGTGTTGATCGGGCTCGTCGAACGTTTCGAGGATTCGATGTTCTTGCTCGAGCAGCGTCTGGCGAAAGCCGGCTGTCGGTTTGATGGGAGCGTGGGCGAACGGCAGAACGTCGGGAAGGGCAGTGGGCTGTCGCTCGATGATGCCGCGGTAGCGCGGCTTCGCGACAGCAACCGACTCGATTATGAGTTGTACGCGCGCGCGGAGGCCGAACTGGACCGAGAGCTTGCTGTGGTGGATCCGGGTGGGACGGGGCGCGCCGCGCATCGAAAGCGCTGTGCAGCCCGCGCGGGCAAGAAGGAGCCGTATCTGGGGCAAGTGCCGGCCAATTGGACCTACCTCGACAGCTAGCCGGGGGCGTTCAGTCTTCGACCGCGACTTCGCAGGCGAGACCTAGCAGCCCGAAGACCTGTTCGGTGTGCGAGGCCTGGAACGTGAGCGCGTTGGGCACGAGGTGGGACAGCTGCGTCTGCTCCGCGCTGTCAAACACGGTCGTCGTCACCGAAATGGCGTAGCTGCCGCTGGCCAGGATCGGCAGCTCAAAGCGGAATCGCACCGTGATCTGGCCGCCAACCGGGGGCGTCGTAAGGCGAACGCCATTGGCCTTCGTGTGCGTGCCAGTGATCGCGATGCCGCGCAGGTTGCTGATCGAGAAACCGACCATGAACTCGTCGTTGGCCGGGTCCAAGCTGTTGTTGCGAACGGTGAGCACCAACTCGCAGCGATCGCGCGCGGTCAGGTGATCGGTCGGCCGCCCCTTGCTGTCGAGCAGCTTCGCGGAGAGGAACGTACACTGGCGCGTGCCAAGATCGTCGTCGCCGCGCAGGCCTTCCGCGCTGCGTGAGCCCGCTGCATTGGCCGTGCCGCGCGTGGAGCCGTAGAACAGGTCGTTGAGGTAGGCGTCGACGACGGTGTTTGGATCGCCGACCTGGGCGAGCTGCCCGCGATCGATCCAGGCGACGCGCGTGCACATGTGCTTCATCGAAGCGGCGTCGTGGGACACGTAGAGGACCGCCACGCCTTGCTCCTGCATCTGGCGGAAGCGGTACATGCACTTGTGCCGGAAGCGCGCATCGCCGACGGCGAGTGCTTCGTCGACGATGAACACTTCGGGGTCGAGGTTGGCGTAGACCGAGAACGAAAGGCGCGCAAACATGCCTTTCGAGTAGGTCTTCACCGGGCGATCGAGGAATTCGCCGATGTCGGCAAACGACTCGATGCGCTCCATGCGCGCGGCCATCTGCTCGCGATCGAGGCCGAGAATGGCACCGGCAAGGAAGACGTTGTCACGGCCCGAGAAGTCCTGGTGGAAGCCGCTGCCGAGTTCGAGCAGCGCGGTGACCCGGCCGCCGAGTTCGACGCTGCCCTTGGTTGGCTTCAGGGTGCCCGCGATGAGCTGCAGAAGGGTCGACTTGCCGGCGCCGTTGCGGCCAACGATGCCGAGTGTTTCACCGTGAAAGACCTGCAGGTCGACGTCGCGCAGCGCCCAGAACTCGCGGTAGAGGCGTTTGCCGCCGCGCATGAAGAACTGGCGCAGGCGGTCCTGCGGGCGCGCGTAGATGTGGTAGCACTTGCTGAGACCACGCGTCGTGACCACGGGTGCGCCAGTGGGTGCTGGGGCCAGATTGCCGGGTTCAGAGGACATCGGCGAAGCCGTCCTGGGTGCGTCGGAAGAAGGCGTGGCCGATCGCGGCGAGCAGGAGCGTGGCGGCTGCGAAGGCGAGCAGGAAGAGCGCGCCGGGGCCTTCCGTGCCCGTCAGCAGCGAGCGCGCGGATTCGATCGCGATCGCCAGAGGGTTCAGGAGCACGAGGCTGCGGTGCAGTTCGTTCTCCACGTTGGCTAGAGTCCAGACCACCGGGCACAGGAAGAAGAGCAGTTGCAGGACGACGCGAACCACTTCTTGCGTGTCGCGGACGTAGACGCCGACGGACGCGAGCACCCAGCTGAGCGAGAGGCCGAGCAGGAGCACGGGGAGCAAGACGAGTGGCAGGGCCAGCGCCGTCCACGCGGGCACGCCCACGAAGGCGGTGTGCATCACGAGGAGCAGCACGGTCGAGATCGTCGCGTGCAACGCCGCGAGGGCCACCGTGGGCCACGGCAGCAGATCGAGCGGGAAGACGACCTTGGTCACGTAGTTTGGCCGCGAGACGACGAGGCGTGAGGCGCGCGAGACGGGTTCGCTGAAGGCGTGGAAGACGATCAGGCCGACAAACATCTGGCTTACGAAGGCCATGCCGCGATCGCGGCCGAAGCCGAGCAGACCGCCAAATACCAGCGCGTAGACGGTCAGCGTCAGCAGGGGCTGCAGCACGAGCCAGCTCACGCCGAGCATCGATCCGGTGAACGTCGTGCGGATCTCACGAATCGACAGTTCGCGCAGCACCTGGCGGCGGCGCCACGCGGACACGAAAGGTGCCAGGAAGAACGAGAAGATCCCGCGCACGGTGTTCATCCGGCGGCGGCGTTGCCGCTCGCTTTGCCGCGGTTGCGTTCCCGATAGGCGTGCTGCTGCCAGGGGCCCCATTTCGACTCGTAGTAGGCCCGATTGCGTTCAAACAACCGCGCGCGTTCGCCTTGGTCGATCTTGCTGAACGAGGCGGAGAGCTCGTGGTGCACAAACACGTCCTCCGCGCAGACGATGCGGCGACCGATCGCGCGCACGCGCTGGCAGTAGTCATCGTCCTCGAAGAAGCCGGTGCCAAAATTGGCGTCGAGGTCGCCGATCTGGTCGTAGACGTCGCGCGGCATGGCGACGCAGAAGAAGGCCAGAACTGGCAATTCGAGCCGATTGCCGGCCTGTTCCCCGGTCAGCATGGCCTGCTCGGTCTGCATGCCGACAAGGTCGGTGTACGACGTCTGGATGCGAGCTTCGTTGCCGATGTTGTTGGTCACGGGGCCGATCAGGCCGATCGTGGTGTCGCGTGCGAGGTGATGAGCGATCGTGCGCGTCCAGCCGGGGGTCACCACGATGTCGTTGTTGAGGATGACCAGGACGTCCGGCGAGCGCTCCGCAGCCGCCGCGAGGCCCTGATTGCAGGCCGCGGCAAACCCGCGATTCTCTTCGTTGCGGATCACTCGCACCTGCGGGTGCTTCTCGATCTCGAGGAGCCACGCCGGCGTCTCGTCGGTCGATGCGTTGTCGACAATGACGACATCGAGTCGGTGGGCGGCGCGATCCTCGAGAACCGATTGCACGCAGCGTTTGGTGAGTTCGACACCATTCCAGGACACGACGACGATGCCAAACCGCTGCTGCGGCGCTTCGTGCACCGCGTTGAGCAGGCAGGTGGCGCGATCGCGCCACGACTGGTGGCGGGCAAACGCGATGCGGGCCGCGCGGCTCTCCGCATCATTCGAGTCGGTGATCGCGGCGCTGATCTGCTGCGCGAAGGCACTCGCATTGGCGCCGATGCGCACGAACGGCGCGAGATCCGTCTGCATGAGCTCCGGCATCGGTGTAGCGACGACGGGCTTGCCAGCAGCGAGGGCTTCGTAGGCTTTGACGGGATTGGTCGCCAGCGTCAGTTCGTTGATGACGAAGGGGATGATCAGCACATCCATGCGGGCGACGTGCGTGGGCAGTTCCTCGTAGGGGACTTCGCCAAGGAACCGCACATTGGGCAGGTTGCGAAGGCGATCCTCGACGCCGGCCGTGTCGGCGCCGACGAGCAGGAAGTCGCAGCCGCTGAGGTTCTTCGCGGCGTGGCGCAGCACTTCGGCATCGAACCACTCCGCAATCGCGCCGAAGTAGCCGACGACCGGCCTTGTCTGCGGGCACGCTGCGCGCTCGGCGTTGGCGAAGTGGTCTGGATCGCAGCCGTTGCGGACCATGCGCACGTGGCGGTGAATGGGCTGCATGACGGCATGCAGGTGGTCGCTGGTCACGATGACGCCGTCGCAGATGCCGAGCAGGCGTCGTTCGTCGAGCGGGAGCTGCGAGCCGGCACCCGCGAACCCGTGGTGGTTGTCCATGCAGTCATAGATCAACCGTGTGCGAGGGATCAGGGCCGCGAGTTCGACCCAGGCGGGATGGTCGACAAACGCGATGTTGGTGCCGATTGCGACATCGCGCAGCAGCATGCGCAGGCCGGCGGCGAGGAACTGCGTATCGCTTGCGCCGGGTGCGCCGTCGTAGATCGAGACCCGGTTGGCGACATGGAGGCGGACTTCGTAGAGTCCGAGGTCCGGCGCGATGCGCGTGATCTGGTAGCCGGGTTCGTTGGCTTCGAAGAAGCCCGGCGCCAGGTAGAAGAGTCGATGGCCCTTGCGGGCGAGTTCGAGCGCGAGTTGTTGTGGGCGCTGGATACGGAACGACCAGTCGATGACGCCAAAGACCAGGATGTCCTCGAGCGTGGTGTGGCCAGCATCGATGACTGGCGGTGGCGTCTTGATGGCGCCGTCACGCCAGCGGCGAACGGTCTGGAACTCGCGGTATTCCTTGGTGTTCTTCAGCAGTGGAGCAAAGACCGTGAAGAAGGCGGTCTTCAGGCCCCAAACCATGCTTCTTGGCACTGCGTTGCGCACGCACCAGTGGGCTACCTTCAGCAGTGCACGTCGCGTGGCAGCGATGGCGGTGGTGGGAATGCGCGCCAAATGGCGAATAGGGGCCGTCAGCCGCCAGGACAGGCTTTGGTGCAGAGCCTGGATGATCGCCTGCTGGTTGCGGCAGGTCAGGCGAACCTGACGCAGCTCACTTTCGAGCTGCAGCAGCCGGTCCTTCTGCCCGGTCAGTGTCGCGAGCTTCTTCTCGAGGGCCAGGTTCTTCTGCACGAGCGCGTCGGCATGGTTGGCAACTTCGGCATCCATCCAGGCGCGGAACCTGAGCCACGCCGCGTTCGCGTTCGCGCGGAGCGTCTCGTCTTCGGGAGCCGTGTGCAGGCGGACTGGGCCACGGCGATCGGCGATGACGAGATGGCGATAGACCGGCGTGAGGTGGTCGAATGGGCCCAGTTCGCTCGCAAAGCGATCGCCGATGCGCTTCAGCAAGGGGCGATGCACAGGCTCGTCGAGCAACACGACGTGCAGGCCGAGCAGTTCGTTCAGCCACGGCACATGGCCGTTGCCAGCCAAGGTGATCTGCAGCCCGGCATCTTCGAGCAGGCGACGGGTCTCGGGCAGCGCTGGCAGACCGTGCTCTTCGTGTTCCGCGAGCCAGGGGTAATCGCGGCCGTGTTTGGCGTGGTACGAAGCCTGGACACGATCGTCAGTTTCCTTGGCCGAACCGGCATCGCGGAAGGGCGCCGACACGATGACACCCCGCCGGCTTGCCGCCACCATGCGCTGGAGGAACGCGCGACGTTCGCTGGCGGGCACGTGTTCGAGCACGTCGACGCAGACGACGACGTCAAAACTACCGTTGGACACCGCACCGTCGACAAACGGGCCGCCGATGAGGCCTTCGCCCGTGCGGCCAACGAGCAGCGGATCGATGAAGGTGACCTGGTGGTGGGGCAGGAACTGCCGCAACAGCGTCAGCGCGCCGGAGCCGACATCGAGCACGGAACCGCCGCCCGGGAGCATGGCTTCCACCGCGGCGGCGAGGCTCGCATAGCGGCTCCATTGGTCGAACAGGATCCCCGTGGTTGCCCCGGTTCTGGGCCCGTCAGTACTCTTCTGGCTCTCGGCGTCCACGGCTCTCTTGTCGAACACCCGGACGGTCACATCCGGATCAGGGGGAACGTCGCATTGGCGACGCGAACGGGTGAGGTTCCCCGGCCCTGGCCCATGGGTCAAGTGTGCATTGGTGCAGGAATGCGGATCCGTGCGGATTGGCGCCGATTCTCGCCCACGGGCCGGGTTTAGCCGCTGTGGCCGGTCGCTTTGGCGATCGCCGAATTGCCTCCTGCCCATTGACGCCACTCCTGTTCGAGTTCCGAAAGGCTGCGTTCGAATTCCTTCGCGAAGAACGCCTCGATCGCTTCGGGCATCGGGTTCTTCTCGGATTCGAGGCCCTTGAAGGCCCTTGTCCAACGATCCGGGTATCGGGCCATGAGCCAGTAGACGAAGCTCCACGATTTCACGCGCACGTTTTCGCGGAAACTGGAGAGTCGCTCGCGCGGCACCTGCACGGCGGGCCAATCGGCGCCTTTGGCGATCTCTTCGCGAATGCGCGCGGCCCACTGTTTGGGATCGCGGGGCAGCTCTTTCCGCGGCGAAGCTTGCGTGGGCGGCGGCGAGCCAAACCAGGTGTTCATCGTGCCGACCAGCAGGGAAGTCATCGTGTGCACGAGACCCTGGCCGAGCCCTTCGTTGCCGTCGGTGGCAAAACCCCACATCGTCACGTGCGCGATCATGCTGTCGGCGTCGAGTTCGCGCCGGTGCAGGAAGATCTCCGCCTGGCCCGTACTCGATTCAAAGGCGAAGTTCGATTGGGGTGGAACGGACTGCAGCTTGGCCTTTTCGAGGATCTGCGGGTTCGCCGCGAAGAAGGCAGTCCATTGTTCTGCCGATCGAACGACCGCGATCCAGCGATTGCGGCGTGCTTGGATGGCCACCTGCGCATGGCGTGCGGGAGCGCTGCCGAGCGTGAATTCAAGCAGCGCGATGGCGCGTTCGCCCCATTCGGCCATCTCCGCGGGAGCCGCCGTGTCTGGCTCGGCGCTCTCCGAGGTCGTCCAGATCGCAAAACTCCGCGTCTTCGCGCCAGCCAGCGAAAGGCCCGAACGCCGCAGTTCTTCGGGCATCTTGTCGGCGGGCAACGCAGCCGGTTGGTAACCGGTTGCGCCGAGTTCCTTGGCCCGCGATTCGATCGCCGCGAGTCGTTTGCAGAACGCGATCTCGTCATCGGTACCGAAGAAGCCGTTGTGCTCCGCGTGACCGAGCGCCTTGTGGGCTTCGAGATCGCTCGGGTCATAACGCAGCGCTAGTTCGAGATGGTGTTGGCCGCGCAGCAGATCGTCGATGGCGAGCAGCGCGATGCCGAGATCCCGATGCTGTGGCGCAAGCTTCTTGCCGGCGAGAGTCCAGCCCTGGTCGGTGCTGCGCCGTTGGGCCGCAGTGCCCTGGTCGGCAGCCCCTTTGGCCTTGGCGAGTGCGGCTTTGGCGATCTTGTTCTCGGCGTCGTAGTGCGCGAGAACGAGCTCGTAGGCGGCCACGGCGCGCGATGGCAGTTTGTTGGACTCGGCGCTGCGCGCGTAGCTCAGCAGGACCTGCACCGCTGAGGTGTGCAGCTTCTGTTCGCGTTCGGCCAGTTCGGCCGCGGTGGCATTCTGCGCCGCCAAGGGCGCGGCACAGAGTGCGAGCAAGAGGATCCGATCGGCGGCGAGCATGCCCGATAGGCTACTTGCGCGCGGGATCCGGCTCTACTGGCTGGAGCAGGCCAAGGCCGCTGTTTGTCACCGCCGCGCGGAACTCGACCAGCGGGCCGGTCACGAATGCGTCAATTGCCGCCGTGATCTCCGCTGCGATTTCGGTGCCGTGCACGAAGGACTGCAGTTCGGTCGCATTGGGCGCGTCGTCGGTGCCCGTGACGCGCAGCACGCGATAGAAGTTGGTGAACAGGCCGGTCGGCTCGGCGATCCCTTGCGGTGGGTCCTTCTTGCCCCAAATGCGCTCTTCGAGGGCTTCGGAAGCCTTCTTGGCCGAACTCAGAGCTTCGCGCAGAGCCTTGTGCGGGTCCGTCTCGCCGTCCTTGACCTTGGGCTCGACACCGAGACGAGCTTCGACCGTGTCGAGGTCGCGTCTGCTGCGCGCGTAGCGCTGCGTGGCCACGCGCAAATCGGCCAGCAGGGCCTCGCGGCGCGCGCGCAGAGCATCCTTGGCGGCGCGATCGGCTAGTGCAATCGGCATGCGCGGATCGGGTTGTACGACGACCTTCTCGGTGCGCGATTCCCCCTGGAACGTCACCGTCAGCGTGTATTCACCCGGCAGCACCTCGCGCCCGGATGGCGGCAGCTCCGGTTGCTCTTCGAGATTGCGGCTCGGGCCAGGCGTGCCGTCGCGGTCGAGTCCCCACACGATGCGATTGAGGCCGAGGTGCACATCGCTGCGGAACGTGCGGATCAGGGTGCCCGCCGCATCGCGCACTTCGATCGTGACCTTGTCCTTGGGCACTTCCTTCGCGGGCTTCGGCTCGCCTTCCTTCGGGGCCGCGGGGCTCTTGTCGGTCGGCTTCTGCTCGGGGGGCTTCGGCTCGGCGGGCTTCTTGTTCTTCGCGCGCTCCTTCTCAAGCTTGCCATCAGGGTGCTTCAGCTCGTCGGCGTTGGTGATGACATGCACGAAAGCGCCGCGTTGGCGCGTTTCGCCGCGGAACTCGCCATTGCCCGGGAAGCGCGTGCCGGGCGATTGCGCTGTTTCCCAGGCAATCGCGGGTTGGATCGGGAACAGGTGCAACTTCTGTTGCAGCAGTTCTGGTGTCAGCGTGCGCAGCGGCGTGAGGTCGTCGATCACAAAGATCGAACGGCCGTGCGTCGCCACGATGAGATCGCTCGCCTGCGTTTGCGTTGTGATCGCCATCGCTGAGCAGGTTGGTACACCGTGCTTCCACCGCTGCCACGACGTGCCGCCGTCGATGCTCACGTAGAGGCCAAACTCGGTGCCAAGCCACAGCAGGTTCTCTTGCACGGCATCCTGTTCGAGCACGAGGCAGTAGCCATCGATTGCCGGGGTCGCCAACGCGGTCCAGGTCGCGCCGAAGTCGGCGGTCTTGTAGACGTAGGGAGTCCAGTCGACGCGCCGATGGCCGTCAAACACCGCGTAGGCGGTGCCAGCGGCGAATTTGCTGGCTTCGATGTGTGGGCACCACGTGTGCAGAGGCAGGCCGGGAATCGTGTGTTCGACGCTGCGCCAGCTTGCACCGCCGTCGCGCGTCACGTGCACGCGCCCATCGTCGCTGCCAGTCCAGAGGACGCCCTTCTGCACGGGGCTTGGCGCGATCGTGAGGATCGTGCAGTGGTTCTCGGCGCCCGTTGCATCGAGCGTGAGTCCGCCACTCTCATTCTGCTTCTGCCACGCGGGATTGTCGGTCGTGAGGTCGGGGGAGATCACGTTCCAGCTCTCGCCGCGGTCGGCGCTGCGATGCAGAAACTGGCTGCCGTAGTAGATGGCGCGTGGATCAAAGGG
This sequence comes from Planctomycetota bacterium, assembly GCA_020851075.1. Lineage (GTDB taxonomy): Bacteria > Planctomycetota > UBA1135 > UBA1135 > UBA2386 > JADZDL01. The sequence continues at coordinate 9,686 of JADZDL010000200.1, forward strand.
ATCCTGCGCAATTGCCGAGTTCCAGTGGAAGCGCAGTTTCACACCCTTCGGCGCTGGCGGCTGGATGAACTTGCTGGCGCCCGTGTGCAGGTTCCAACGCACGAGCGAACCACCTTGGCTCATCGCGTAGCCTTGCTTGCTGTCCTGCGGGTCAGGCATCGTCGCAAAGCCATCGCCAAAGCAGACCTCCTGCCAGTGGAAGTTGCGAATGCCGCCGTTCTCCCACACGTTGGCAGGGCCGCGCCAGCTGCCGTTGTCCTGCAAGCCGCCATAGACGTGGTAGGGAACGTCCTGGTCAGTGGCGATGTGATAGAACTGCGCGAGCGGCAGATTGGCGCAGAAACGCCACGAGTTGCCGCGATCGAGGCTCGTGTAGACGCCGCCGTCGTTGCCGATCACGATGCGTTCGGGGGCGGTCGGGTCGATCCACATCGAATGGTGATCGGGGTGCGCCGAACCCCAGCCGACGAGCCCGCCGAACGAGCGACCACCATCGGTCGACACGTCGATCACCGTGTGCATGTTGTAGACGCGGTTGGGGTCCTGCGGGTCGACGCGGATGTCGCAGAAGTAGAACGGGCGGGAAGCGATGTTGTCGCTGCTGTTCTGCGTGCGGAAGTGCAGGCCGCCGTCGTCGCTGCGCAACAACACGTTCTTCTTCGCCTCGACGAGGGCGTAGACAACGCGCGGATCGCTGGCGGCGATCGCGAGGCCAATGCGGCCGAGTTCGCCCGCGGGCAGACCCTCCTCTTCGGTGAGGCGCGTCCAGGTCTCGCCGCCATCGAGTGTGCGATGCAGGCCGGAACCGGGACCGCCCGACTTGAACGACCACGGCCAGCGGCGGTGTTCCCACATGTTGGCAAATAGCTTGTCCGGATTGCGCGGGTCCATCACGAGGTCGCCACAACCGGTGCGTTCGTCGACGTAGAGCACCTTCTGCCAGGTCTTGCCGCCGTCGCGCGTGCGAAACACACCACGTTCGTCGTTTTCGCCCCAGCTGGTGCCAAACGCGGCCACGAAGACGGTGTTCGGATCCGTCGGATGCAGCAGGATGCGGTGGATGTGCTCAGTCTTCTCGAGGCCGAGCTTCTGCCACGTCTGTCCACCGTCGCGGGTGCGGTAGAGGCCGCGACCGACGCTGGCGCTGTTGCGCGGATTGCCTTCGCCGGTGCCGATCCAGACGACGTCGGGGCTGCGCGGGTCGATCGCGATGGCGCCGATCGAGGTGACGTTCTGGTCGTCGAAGACCGGTTGGAACCGCACGCCGCCGTTCGTGGACTTCCAGACCCCACCCGAGGCCGCTCCGACCCAGAGGATCTTCGGATCTCCGGGCACGCCGGCGACGGCGCCAATGCGCCCGCCGCAGACAGCGGGCCCGATATTGCGCGCGGCGAGGTCGCTGAGCAGCGTGAGATCGACTGCGGGGGGGGGCGCAACGGGACTGGCGGAATCCTGCGCCAGGACGGAGGTGGTCAGCAGAACGAGGGAACAGACGGTGACGGTGCGGGGCGCCATGCGAGGCGAACCATACGCACCAGTTCGTGGTGACGCAGGTACGGAGATGACGCAATTGGCGGGATCGTTGGGATGGAGGCACCGACTCGTCGACTACGAAGTCCTGCGTAGCCGGCCGCACGCAGCGCAAGAAAGTGTGCAGATCGTGAATCCTGCAAAGCACTGCGGGACTCTCCTCAGTGTCGACACCATTCGACCAACCCAAAGGAGCAACCATGCGATTCTTCCCCCTCAACGAACACCCGATCGAACGCATCTTGCGGATCGTGCTCGGCCTTGTCCTGCTCAGTCTTACGTTCTGGGGCCCGCAGACGGCCTGGGGCTTCCTCGGCGCCATCCCGCTCGTGACTGGCTTGATCGGCAGCTGCCCGCTCTACACCATACTTGGCTTCAGCACTTGCCCCGCGTGCCGCCAACCGGCCTGATCTGAGCCCTGCTGCTTCGCCGCCATTGCTTTGACCTCCGATACTCCGACGGACCACGAACTGCTAACCGCTGCCGCTGGCGGTGACGCCGCCGCATTTGAGGTGTTCGTCGTCAGGCATCGCGGTGCCGTCTATCGTTATGTGCATAGCCTCACCAAGAACGTCACCGACGCGGAGGATGTGTTGCAGCAGACGTTCCTAGCGGCGTGGCGCGCGGCCGCCGACGCGAGGGTGGAGCACGGCGCTCGGCCGTTCCTGTTCACCATTGCGCGTCACGCGCTGCATCGTCTGCACCGTTCGCACATGTTGATCACGGAGGACGCGGTTTCGCTGGAGGAGCTCGGTTCGCGCGCGGGTTTTGCCGCACCGCACGTGACGGCGGAACGGCTGGCGCAGGCTGTTGAAGAGCGCGCAATCCTGGCCGCGGCGATCGAAGACCTGCCACCCCTCGAACGTGAGGTCCTGCAGATGCGTGACCTCGATGGACTGTCTGGCGATCAGGTGGCGGCCGCATTGGGCATCGGGCTCGAAGCCATGAAGAGCCGTTTGCATCGCGCGCGATTGCGGCTCATTGCCGAGGTGCGGCGCCGGGTTCCCACGGAGGACTGCCTGTGAACACACCGCAAGAGAACGGCGGCCTGCGCTGCGGCGAGGTGCTCGCCGACCTCTCCGCGTACTGTGACGGAGAGTTGTCGGGCTCCCGGCGTGCGGCGATTGAAGCGCACGTTCGCGCGTGCCCGGATTGCGCGCGGTTTGGTGGTGCGTTTGCCGCCACCCTGCGGGCACTTCGTGAGCAGTTGAGCGCCCCCGCCGATGTGCCGGCCGACGTTGCGGCGCGGCTCGCGGCGGCCCTGCGGCGCAGCCGGACTGGATGACTGGCTGCGCGCGCGGCGTTACGGGCGGATCAGCATGCGGTAGAGGCGCGTGAAGTTGCCGACGGCGAAGTTGCCGAGCGGGAACGTCAGCGTCTCGATACCTGCACTGATGCTGAGCAGGGCCGGATCGTTGACCAGCGGCAGCGGAATCGGGAAGCCGACTGGCAGGGTCACGGGGTAGAGCAGCGCGACCGAGGAGCCAGGGTTGGCGCCGGCGAGCAGGATGCCGTAGGGGAAGAACGGCGCGGTGCCATCGACGAGCCCGAGCGCGATGAACGAAGCGCCTGGCGGACCTGACAGCGTGAACGTCAGCGTCGAGCCGGGGCGAGCCTGGCCGCTGACCGCCACGTCCCATGCGGCGCGTTCATAAGCGCCCATGTCGGGTGCTGGTGCACCGATGAGGGCGTGGTCGAGGATGCGCGAGTTCTCGTCGAAGTCCTTCTGCGTGAGCAGCGCCTGCACGAAGTCGGCGATGGCGAGGCATGGCGAGTTCACGGTGAGATGGAAGTCGCCAGCGGCAGCGTTCTCAAAGAGCGGATCCGTGTTCAGGTTGCCGTTGGTGCCAGCGAAGCCACCATTGCTGCGCAGGACCTGGGTGCCCGCACCGAAGTTCGAGAAGTTCGTGCTGTTGCCATAGACGATGGAGTTCACAACGCGGCCCGTCCAGGCCGTCTCGGCGCGAATGCCCGTGGTGTTGCCCGAAACGGTGGCGTGGGGCACGAGGAACGAGTCGCTGGCGAGGTGGATGCCAGTGCCACAGCCCCACGCGATCAGGTTGGGAGCTGAGCCGGCTAGCGCTTGCAGCTCAAAGCCGGTGCTGTAGGCGTGGTCCGCGCGCACAGCGCGCAACGCCACGCCGGAACTCGCGGAGGTAAGGGCGGGCACAAAACCACTCCCGGCGTAGCGGATGAGGGTGTTCTCCACGTAACCAAGCGATCCAGCGTTGAACACGACCCCGCGCCAGGAGGCGGGCACAGCGCTGCCCGGGCCGTTGTTGTTGGTGTCGCCAGCGATCGAGTCGTCGGCAGCGCCCGTGAGCACGATTGGTTCGTAGCTGGTGCCCAGGAGGTTCAGGCGGCCGTCCACGTTGACTTCGTAGCCGCCATCAAACTTCAGGTTGACGCCTTGCTCGATCGTGAGGCTGCTGCCGGTTGGGATCGTGAGCGTCGACGTCATCATGAGGGCGCCTTCGAGGATCGATTGCGGTCCGAGGCGCATGACGCCGCTGACGAGACCGGACGAGACCTGCAGGTGGTTGCCCGCATTGCCCGTGGCCGCGTTGTTCGTGAAGCCTGGCACCGCGGTGAACGGAACGTAGGCGACAGCGCGCCCGCCGTTGTTCGTGAAGGTGCAGTTGGTCACGGTCGGGGATGAGTTGCTGTTGAGGTTCATCCCGTGCGTGTAGTTGTTGCGGATCACACAGTGCGACAAGGTCGGGCTCGCGCTGTTGCAATGCACGTTGGAGATGAAGCCAGCACCGCCGTAGCGGATGTCTGCATAGTTGAGAACGCAGTTGGTGCTGGTGGCGCTGAATACCACGCCGCGCCAGGAC
>JADZDL010000201.1 GCA_020851075.1 Planctomycetota bacterium
ACCGAACGTTCGGTCTGGATCAGTTACAACGACGGTCGCCGTTGGCAGCGGTTTGCGCATGCGCTGCCGCTCGTGCCAATCACCGATCTCGTGGTGCGCGAGCATTCGCTCATCGCGGCGACGCAGGGCCGTTCGTTCTGGTCCTACGACGGCCTCGAACACGTGCGTCAGCTCTCGGCGGAGCAGGCGCTGGCGCCGTTGCATGTGTTCACGCCGGTCACGGTGGTGCAGTATCCGGGCGACGATGAAGTGGTGGCCGGCAAGGGCCGCAATCCCAGCAAGGACCTGCATGTGCGGTTCTACCTGGCGGGGGATCTCGATGCGCCGGTTGCCGAACGCGTCGCCATCGAGGTGAAGGACTTCGACGGCAAGGTCGTGTGCACACGCGCCACCGATGCCACGAAGGACGACGAGAAGATCACCGTGAAGCGCGGCATGAACGATATCGCGATCACGTGGAAGACGACGGAGCCGAAGATCCTCGACGAGATGATCCTCTGGAACGGTCGCGGTGGTGCGCCGCGTGCCGCGCCCGGCAACTACCCGATTGCGGTGACGTTCGGCGAACAGACGCAGAGTGTGGTTGGCCACATCGCCAAGGACCCGCGCACGACTGCGAGCGAAGCCGAGCTGCAGGATCGATTCCGGCTCGTGCGCGACGCGCGCGATGCGGTGACGAAGGCGCACGAGGCGATCGAGTCGATGCGGTCGATGCGCAGCCAGATGCAGGCCGTCACCGACCGTATGGAAGGCGACGCGAAGGCGAAGCTCGATACGAAGCGAGCCGAGGTGGCGGCAGCGCTCACGGCCGTCGAAGAAGCGCTCTACCAGACGAAGGCGAAGAGCAGCCAGGACGTGTTGAACTTCCCGATCCGTCTCACCGACAAGCTGCTGGGTGTACTGAGTTCGGTCAATGGTGCCGAGTTTGGGCCAACGGCGGGGCAGAAGGAGGTCGCAGCACAGCTGATGGCGGCGATCGAGGTGCAGGTGGCGCTGTACGAGGCCGCGAAGAAGGACGGCGTGGCGCAGTTCAACGCGCTCGCCCACGAGCTGGTGGTGCCGTACGTGAAGTGACGGCAGCGGCCTTGTTTGGCCGTCTAGCCGCCAATCCGGTAGTGGTGGATCGCATACGGTGCGAACTCATCCGCGAACTTCCCGCCATCAACCTTCAGCGAGCGTTTCTCCCCGAGCACTTCGACCTTCGTTCCCGAAGCTGTGCCCTTCACCGAGAAGACCACCTTCGTCGCCGTGCTTGCCATCGACGCCGTATAGAGCACGAGGTGCTTGCCGTCGCGATGGCAGCGCACCGCGATCTCGATCTCACCTTCGGCGCGCACCGTCACGACGCCCGCGACGATGGGTGAGTTGAGGATCGGCGCTGCGGCGATCACTTCACGGTTGATCTCTTTCGCCGCCGCCGCAATCTCCGGATACGCGAGCATGCCCGCTTCCACGAACTTCGGCTGGAACTCGTGCGCGAAGTAGATGATGCCCGAAGCTCCACAGGCGATCGCCATCCACACCTCGCTGCGCATCTGCTCGGGCGACGGGCGTGCGGCGGTGTTTTCGACGTGCGTTGTTTCGATGCACGCAAACACGGGTTTGCGCTGTTGGGTCCAATCGACCAGGCGTTGCACCCCCTTGCCGACAAATTCGAGTTTGCCCTTCACCGCCGGTTTGTCGTGGGTGACCGGGTAGATATCAAACGAAACGAGGTCGCAGCCTTTGGCGTATTCTGGATAGTCCTCGGGGTGGTTGGTGCGGTTGCCGCGGCCATGCCAACCATCCCACGCGGCACCTTGGCCGAGGTTCAGCATGACCGGGCGCGTGCGATCGGCTTTGCGCATCGCTTCGTAGGACTCGACGATCGTGTGGGGCGGAATGGGTGGCCCGTAGCCGATCTTCGCCGCCTGGGCGTTGTCGGGCTCATCATCGTGCATCCACGCGACGATCGTCTTGCCCGGATGTGCGAGCCCGACTTCGTTCTGTGCGCAGATCGTGCGCATGCCGGCGGCGTCGAGTGCCTGCAGTTGTTCTTTGGTCGGGCCACCGTAGAGGCCGACGTAGAGGTTGACGCCGATCTCTTGATAACGCTTGCTGTTGTGCGGCGATTGCAGCCACACACCGATCGGGAAGAACTGCGGCTCCTTCGGCAGCCCGTTCGTGAACGTGGCGCCTGGGCTGGTGTTCTTTGCGGGCGAGCCCTGTTGGGCGGGCAGCAGGGATAGCAGTAGCAGGGGGAGGAGCAGGCGCATGGATCGTTGCTTGAGGCGGGAGGCCCATTGGCAAGTTGGGCGTGCGGCGCAGAATACCCCACACGTTCGTTGGTGGAATGAGTGTTCCGTGGCCACCTGCGGGTGGCCACCGCCTCAGCCGGGCAGGATCGCGTCGAGCGGATTCGTCGCTGCCGCTGCGCCGTGTTCGCGCAGATCGAGGTCCTTCTGCCGCGCCATCTCAAATAGCAACTGCGTCGTGTTCATGGAGACGCGTTGTGCAATGTTGCTGAGGTTGCCATCGAGGAACGTGAAGCTGGCATCGGGCAGCGAAAACGCTTCGTCGAAGATGCGGCGCACCTGCACTTCGAGCGCGGACCGCAGGTCTGGTGCGCTCACCGTAGCGCTGCGCAGCAGTTCGGAGCCGAGCAGCGTGTTCGCCAGCTCGCTCTGGTCGAGGCTCTCCTGGAGCTGCTCCTCGGTGATCTTGCATTGCAGGACGAGGATCGTGCCGAGTCGGAAGTCCGGACTGACGTGGTTGGTCACCGCATGCACGATCGAGCCGCGTTGGAACTCAAACACGAACATCGAGCCGCCGGACTGCAGTGACAGGGTGCCTGTCTTTTGCAGGGAGCTCAGCATGTTCACGAGGTCGGGCAGGGACAGCACGGCCGTCGTGCCGCGCAGGTAGCGGACTTCTTGGGCCGCCGGTGGTTTCTCGGCGAGTTCGGCGTTGCGCGACATTCCGAAGATCGACTCCAGCCCCGCCGCCTGTTCGTTCAGTTGGCGCAGTTGCCACCGCAGTTCGGAGGTCGCTGCGATCAGTTGGGTCAACGCGCCGGCGCGACCTTTGAGGCAGCATTGTTTGAGGCTGCTGACCTGATCTTCGATGGCCCGCGCGCGCGCCTCGAGCAGGCGGAGGCCGGTATAGGCCCGGAGTTGCTTGTCAGGATCGAGTGCGAGCATGTTTGGGGTCCGCGAACAAGTGGCTATCGGCTTTGCTGGCCAGACGGTGGATCGTTCGTCGCGGACGCCAATGGCACTGGTGGTGCGGGAACGGCGGTATTGCCGCATTTTCGCTGCAGGGGCGAAACCCCGGCGACCTGGAGCCCCGGTGCGACTCCTGGTATCGTGACTGCCTTCGGTCGTCTTCTGCCAGGGAACCCCATGCGCCATTGGAAGTCACTTTGCCTATCCTTGCTCTTCGGAGCTCCTTTTGTTGGAACGTTGGCGCAGCCGTGCATGGCGCAGACCGCCGAACTGCAGAGCACGCGCCATCCTGTGTCGATTGACTCGGGTTATGTCGAGAACAGCAATCCGGCGGCGGCCGCGCATGGCATTCCGGCGGTCGTCTGGTCAACGGTGGTGTCCGTGCCATCGTCGTCGTGGGTGCGACTCAGCTACGCAGGCATCCTGCTCTCGGGGCAACGAGAACGCGGCGGCGACGGTTCGTACCTGCGCCTCACGTCGATCCTGACCGGCGAGTTCCAGACCCAACATCTGGTGCACGTTGAGCAGTGGCGGGACACCTCTGCTTACTTCAACGGCGACGCGGTGCTCGTCGAATTGCTCGCGTGCCCGGGCACCGGGGCGAACCGCCTGCAGATCGCCGAGGTCACCGCGGGTCCGGCATTGCCCGTGGGCACCGATTCGATCTGTGGCCCCATCGACCGGCGCACGCTCAGCAATGATGCGCGCATCGGCCGCCTGGTGCCGGTGGGTTGCACGGGTTGGCAGATTGATGACTGCAACCGTTGTTTCCTCACGGCGGGACACTGTGCCGGTTCCGGTATGCAGGTGTTGGAGTTCCACTGTCCGTTGTCGACGGGATCCGGTGCACTCGTGCACCCGGGCCCGCAGGATCAATATGCGGTGGACGCGAGTTCGCAGCAGGCCAGCGCGGCACCGAGTCTCGGCAACGATTGGGATTATTTTGGTGTATTCCCTAACTCCACGACGGGGCTCACCCCATTCCAGGCCAGCAACGGCCAGGCGTTCACGCTGCTCTCGTCGCCGCCGGCGGTAGCCAACCAACCGCTGCGCATCACGGGGTATGGCGTGGTGTCCGCCCCGGTCTCGCCGACGTGGGAGCAGGTGCAGAAGACGCACGTTGGTCCTTACACCGCGGTGCAGGGCACGCGCCTTGACTACCTCACGGACACGACGGGTGGCAACTCCGGTTCGCCCGTGTTCCTCGATGGTACGAACCAGGCGATCGGCATCCATACGCATGGTGGTTGCACCGTGAGCGGCGGCAACAATTCGGGAACATCCGGCAGTCATATCCAGTTGCAGGCGGCGCTCGCGGCGCCGACGGGAGTCTGCTACTGCGAGCCGATTTCGTTCCTGTTCCCGAATGGCCAGCCGACCTTGGTCTCACCCGGTGGGGTGACGACGTTGCGCGTGCAGATCGGGGGCAATGTGCCGATGCAGCCAGGTTCCCTTGAGTTGCACTATTCGTATGCAGGCCCGACGCAGATGCAGACGCTCGTGCCAGTGGCGCTTGGTAACAACCTGTTTGAGGTGGCGGTGCCGGGTTCCAACTGCATGGCGACACTGACGTACTATTGGAGTGCGCGCGATACAACGAATGTCGCCTACACGTCGCCGCGGCAGGCGCCGACTTCGGTGCACTCGGCGACGGTGGCGACCAACCTGGCGACGATCCGGACCTACAACTTCAACACGAGTCCGCCTGGTTGGACCGTCGTCAACACGAACGTCGTTGCAGGCGGTTGGACGCGCGGCACGCTGCAGGATCCGCGTGGGCCGTATGCGGACTACGATGGCAGTGGCCAATGCTGGGTGACCGGCAATACGTCGCTGGAGGATCTCAACGGTGGCCCGACCCGTCTGCGCACGGAGACCATCGATGTCAGTGCGGCTACCAATCCGATCGTTCGGTATGCCTTGTGGTTTACCTGCAATAGCAACGACGATCGTCTGCTCGTGGAAGCGACCCAGGACAACGGCGCCAACTGGGTGCTGGTGGAATACCTGAGTGCGTTTGCCGGCTGGGAGATCCACGGGTTCCGCGTGCTCGACCACTTTGCGGTCGCTGGCCAGATCAGCGTGCGCTGGTCCGTGGCGGACAGTCCCAACAATTCGACGACCGAAGCCGCCGTCGATGCGTTCCTCGTCGCCGACGCGACCTGCCCGCCGCCGTCGTGGACGTCGTTTGGTATGGGGTGTGCGCCCACTGGTCCTGTGCCGACGCTCTCGGCGATCACGCTGCCCGCGATCGGCAACCCGTTCGTGCTGAGCGGCAACAACCTCGGTGCTGGCGCCCCGATCCTCATCGCGGGTCTGTCGCCGACTTCGCCGCCAACGCCGTTGACTCCCTATGGCTGGGGGCCTGGCTGTGCGCTCTACGTCACGCCCGATGTGGCGCTGTTTGCATTCGGTGGTGTGATCGGGTTTGGCATTCCCAACGACCCGAGCCTGTCTGGCATCCGCCTCTACTACCAGATGCTCGAACTGGGTCAGGTGTTGGCGGCGACGGATGCCGGCATCGCCGAGATCCGCTAGCGCTGGTCGCCGCGTTCTCGCTCACGTGCCATACGGGCGAAGCCCGAGCCGACGGCGGTGCTCATCGCGCTGTAGTGAGAGCGCCGCGCCCTCGCCGCCGCTGGTGGCGCCGCCGGCCATGCTGTCCATCCAATCGCCGCTGGCTTCCAACGCCGCGCGGGCGCCTTCGGCATCGCCGGCCTCCTGCAGGCGCACACCACGCAGTTCGTGCAGGCGCGCGACCTGGCTATAGCCGCCGAGGTGGTTGACGTTGCTGAGGATGAGCTTCTCGGCGAGATCGACGTGGCCCGCCTGTTCGAGTCGCTGCGCCTCCGTCCACCAGATCGGCTCGGCACCGGGCGCGTCCAGGAAGACGGCGTCGCGCAGCAGCACCTCGGCGCAATTGCCTGCGCGCGTGAGGTCGTCAGGTTTGCAGCTGACGCGTGCTATGAGCAGTTGGTCCATGGGCGCGTCGCGCAGCATGTAGACCTGGGCGAGGGGTTCGCCGGCCTCGACGATGCCGATGAGGAGCAGGCATTCGGTCTTGTTCACGCGCAGGCGCTTGGGCTGCAGGTCGGGCCACACCTTGCGAAGGCCCGGCAGCAGGCTCTGTAGGAAACCGTCGTGGCTCAGGCCCGAACGATCGCGCCGCGAGAGGTCGATCTGCACCCCTCCTTTACCATCGTGCACGAGCGTACGTTTGCTGTCATCGAGCGCGTGCCAGCCAAACGGCACCCGCAGGGAGGCCGTGAGCGAGCTCGTCGCGACCGTCGCGCACTTCTCGTTGGCATACTCGGCGACGATGCGCGGCGCGAAACCGGCCCCACTCTGCAGCAGGTTCTGGTTGATCGGATCATCCTGCCGCAGGGTGCGGCTGTCCGCGGCGAGCGCCACGTCCACGTGTTGTGCGGGTTTGTCGTCGTCGACTTCGAGCACTTCGATGGGGGCGGGATCCTCCGCGTAGCGAACGACTTCGATCTCGGGTTTCGGTTGCTTGCGCGGCGGTGCTGGGGGCTGCGTCACCGGGCGCGCCGTGTAGGTCGACTCGGGCAGCTGCGCATCGGCCGGGCCAGCCAGCACGTTGGTGCCACGCGGTCGTGTGAGCGTGAACGAACGCAGCATCGTGCGCAGGGTGTCGTGTACGCTGCCCCAGAGGGCCTCCGGCGCGAGCACGTTCACTGTCACGAGCCGGCCGCCGTCTTCGAGCAGCATGAGCCGCATGCGCAAGGCGGTGCCGTCACTGACCTGCAAAGCCCAGCAGCCGACGGCCGGATGGGGGAGGCCCACTTCGAGTTCCATGGCGCCAGGGTCGTAGCCCTGTTCGCGTGCGAGCCACTGCAGCCATTCGGCGAGCGTGCCGCTTTCGTATGCTGGGCGCGCGCCCACGCTGAACACGATTGCCGCGAACGGCGCCATCGCGATCGTGAGCGGCGCGAAGGTCTGGGGAGCCGAGAAGTCCGTGTCTTCGTTCGGCAGGTCCGGCATGGCCCAACCGGTCGGCAGCGCAAACGAGAACGCGAGATCCGCGAGGCGCGCTGGCACTTCGCAAAGGGAGAAACCGGAAGGAAGGTCGGCCATGCCGTTGTCATCCGGAGGAGCGCGCTGCCGTGACACCGTGGCGGGCGATTTTGGCCGTTGGGGAAGCCGCCATGCCATGGGGCGTTTCCTCAGGGTGCCGCGGGCCAGCCCCAAGCGTGTGGTGCGCTTCGCCCGAGGCAGGGCTTCCGAGGCAGGGCTTCCGGCGTGGACGGCCAGCGCAGGGCTCGGCAGAATGGGCGCCGATCCACCGCATCTTGTCACGTAGACGTCCGCCACGATGAAGCCCCAATACCTTGCTCTCGCAGGTGCTTTGTGCACCAGCCTGTCCGCCCAGATCACGATGACGCATCTCGCCGAGATCGATTGTTCCAATGCCCTCACCGGCATTGGCAACAATCCGGCCGCCGTGGCGTGGAATGGCACTGACCTCTACGTGGCTGGCTTCAATGGCCTTGGCACCGTGCAGCAGGTCGGCATCAATGTGCTGCCGGCAGCGCTCTCGGCGGGACCGAGCTGGGGCGTGCCGTTTGGCCTGCAGGCGACGACACCGTCGCAGCGCGGTTACATCAACCTCGACTTCGATGGGCCGACGGGGTACCTCGTCGCGGGTTATGACCCGGGCAGCGCGGTTGCCGACGGCATCACGCTCTGGGATTCGTTCGGCACCCAGCAGTGGGCAAAGAACGCGCGTGGCAGCAGCGGTGTCGCCTTTGATCCTGGTTTCCCAGGTGGCAACCCATTGCTTGGTTATGGCATCGGTTGGGCCAATTTTGGCCAGCCCGGTCGTGCGCTGCAGGACACCAGTGGCGCGGATGTCTGGTCGCTTACGACTGGCATGGGCATCCAGGTGACCGGCCAGGGCACGAACTTCCGCGACATGGACTTTGATGCGCGCACGGGCGACATCTACCTGCGTTCGTCCAACAACGTGCTGCGTGGAGCGCGCACGGGCGACAACGCGTGCGTGATGACGACGCTCGTCGACACCCCGGAAGCGGGTGGCATCAACCTGCAGAACGTCTGCTTCGTCGACCACCAGGATGGCGAGTTCCTCCTCTGGAACGATCGGCAGAGTGGTTCGACAACGCAGTTGTGGCAGCAGGTGATCCAGGCCGTGCGGGCCGACGGCACGCCCGAAACGATCGATTGGGGCTCGTTCTCGCCGGCCGCGAGCGCCGGCGCCTATGACTTCAGCTTCGATCGCCAGACCGGCACACTCGCGATTGCCGACTACTACCTGCGCAAGGTCCAGATCTTCCTGGTGACGTCGAACCCGACCTGGAAGTACGGTCAGGGTTGCCCCGGCCAGGGGGCGTTTGTGCCGCAGCTGGCGGGCACCGGCACGGTGACGGGCCTCGCCGGGGGCTCGATCTCCTACAACCTGTCGGAGGCGGCGCCGCTGTCGGTGGCCTTCTTCGCGTTCGGGTTTGGCCAGACCACGCTGCCGTTCGGCAACGGTTGCGACATCCTGGTGGCCCCGATCCTGCTCACGCTGGGCCCGGTGATCACGGGGCCTGGTGGTGCCGGCAGTGGGCTTGGCTCAGTGTTGGTCACGTTGCCGCCTGGCTATCCGGGGCTGAGCCTCACCGCGCAGGCGGTCGTGCTCGAAAGTGGACCGACGTCGGCGATCGTGTTCTCGAACGGCGTGCAGCTGCTCATTCCATGAACGGCCCGCTGCGCGCGGTGGCCCTGCTGGCTGGCATGCTGGGGACGCTGGTCGCCCAGGGCCCCGAAGTGCGCGGCGTCTGGGTTGCTCGCGATGGGCTCACTTCGCGGGCCAAGATCGAGAGCACGCTCGATCAACTCGTCGCGGCGAACTGCAACGTCGTCTGCGTGAACGTGTGGAGCCGTGGTTACACGATCCATCCGAGCGACGTGTTGTTGGCGGCGTGTGGCCAGCGCCAGGATCCTTCGTTTGTCGGTCGCGATCCGCTCGCCGAGTTCGTGTTCGAAGCGCATCGCCGCGGCGTCGAGGTCGAAGCCTGGTTTGAGTACGGGTTCATGTTTGGCTGGAGCGGCTGGTATGCGGGGCCCTCGGGTATCGGTCCGGTGCTCACGGCCAATCCGAGTTGGATCGCGCGCGACAACGCGGGCAATTCGCAAGTCAGTGACGGCGGCACCGGTTTCTTCACGTGGGCCAGCCACGAACACCCCGCGGTGCGCCAGTTCCTCATCGATCTCGCGACCGAACTCGTCGATCGTTACGACGTCGACGGTGTGCAGTTCGATCGGGTGCGCTATCCGTCGACGAGTTTTGGCTACGACCCGGCGACGAGCGCGGCCTATCAGGCGGCGACGGGGCAACTGCCACCGACGAACGTCAACTCGGCGTCGTGGAAACGTTGGCGCGCCGATCGGCTGACTGCGTTCCACAGTGATCTCTACGCCGCCGTACACGCGCATCGCAGCACGGTGCGCCTGACCGACGCGCCGACCGTCATGCCGGGCGCGTACGACACGTACCTCCAGGATTGGCCGGACTGGCTCGTTGCCGGTTCGCTCGACCTCGTCTACCCGCAGGTCTATCGCACGACGACCGCCAGCTACATCACCACGCTCGACCAGCAGCTCGCGGCCGTGCGAACGCAGGACCGCGGCAGGATCGCGCCGGGCATTCGCGCGATCTCGGGCACGCCGACGGCCGAGGTGCTCGGCATGGTTGCGGCCGACCGCGCGCGCAATCTGCCTGGGCACGTGTTCTGGTATGCAGAAGGGCTCTACGACGATCTGCCTGCGCTGCACGCGAGTTACTTCCAGACTGCGGTAGCGGTGCCGTTCCAGCCCGCTGGTTTCCGGCCGCTGCCGGTCGTGCGTGAGGAGAACGATCCGAGTACGACGGTGACGGCGGGTTTCCTGCCGAGCACGATGGCGGCTGCGAGTGGTGGCGCAGCTCGCGTGTCGTTGCCGTCGTCGCTCGCAACGGACCGGGTGACGTTCTCGTTGCCCGTGAGCACCGCGGGACTGTGGTCCGTGCTCATGCACGTGCCCGCGGGGGCGGGGCTTTCGCCGGCAGCGCCGCACACGGTCGTGCACCAAGGCGGCGTGCAGGTCGAGCGCATCGACCAGGGCAATGTGCTGAACCTCGGCTTCGTCGATCTGGGCACGTTCTGGCTCGCCAGCGGCACCGCGACGGTCACCGTGAATGCGGTCCCCGGGCAGAGTGTGGTCGCCGACGCCGCGATGCTGCTGCGTTCGCGCTTCGACTCGGGGGCAATGGCGACGGTCGGCCTGGGCACCCCGGGCAGTGCGGGTGGCCTGCGGCTCTCGATGTCGGGGCGCGCGAGCCTCGCGGGCGAACTGCAGGTGCAGGCCAACCAACTGCCCGCCGTAGCGCCACTCGTGTGGTTGCTCGGTTTTCAGCCCCAAGCAGTGCCGCTGTTTGGCGGGCAGTTGCTGGTGGTGCCGGTGAGCAGCACGTTTGCGCTCGCGGACAGCCTCGGCACCGCCTCGACGACGCTCGCGTTGCCGTTCGTGCCCAGCCTGCACGGCCTCTCGCTCTACGCGCAGGCGTTGGCGCTCGATGGGGGCGCGCAGGGCGGCGTGGGGTTGTCGCCGGCCGCGTTCACGATCCTGCCGTGACGCCGCCAGCGCATCGCCTTACTTGGCGATGCGTTCCTTGAACTCCGACGTCTCGGTGTCGATGCGAACCTTGTCGCCGACGTCGCAGAGCATGTTGACCTTCACCTTCATGCCGTTCTCGAGCACGGCTTCCTTGGTGCCCGAACCCGCACCGCGAATGGGCGGCGAGGTGTCCGTGATCGTGAGCGTCGAGTGCTTCGGCGGGAACACGGCGACGAGCGTGTCGTTGACGAAGAAGCCCTTGTAAGCCTCGGACGGCCACTTGAGCGCGTCTTCCGCGGCAGCCAGGGGGCAACGCACTTCGTCGCCCGTCTCCGAGAAGAACACCTCATCGATGCCGTCGCGGTACGAGTAGCTGAGGTCCTTCTCTTCCTTGTCGAGCACTTCCCACTTCGAGTCGGTGTGGTCCTTGATCTCGGTCACGCGACCGTTCTGCAGGTCCTTGATGCGAAGTTGCACGAACGCACGGCGATCGTTGCGAAGGATGTTCCACCAGACGACGGTGCACATGCGGCCCTCGTGGTTCACGAGGGTGCCGGGACGGAGTTCGAGTGCAGAGACTTGCATATGGGGCGAGAAGGCTACCGAATCAGGGGCGCGGCGCCAACAGCGGCACCGCCCCGGTGGTCAGATTGATCGATCTCGTCCTGGGCACAGTGATTCGGCGATGCCAAGGGGGGCACCAGCCGGAGTTGGGATGGGGCAGCGGAACGGCCGATCTGCGGCAAATGGCCTCCCTCCTAGGGCAACCCCGGTGAACCGGTCGAGCGGAACCTGCCGCGTGGCGGCGGTCGTTCTCGCCGCGGCTGCACTGAGCCTGCTTTGGCTCGTGCCGTCGTGGTCGCTGGTTGCCGCCATGCTGGCGATGGGCGCGGGTTGGCTGCTCCGGTTGCCGGGGCAGGTGTCGTCAGCACCGGGGGTGCCGGATACCGCCCGGCTGCACAGCTACTTCGAAGTCGGCCTCGTTGGGTTTGCCGACGTTGGGGGCGACGGCTGCATCCAATCCGTGAACAGTGAGTTCGCGGCCATGTTGGGCACCGCGCCGGACCAACTGCGGGGCCGGATGCTGTTCGATCTGGTCGGCGAACAGGATCGCGCCTTGCTGGAGGCCGATGTCGTGGCGGTGCTCGGTGGGCAGCAGGAGCGCTTCGCGTCGCTGGTCGAGTTTGTGCGGGCTGGAGGAGGTCTGGTTCGCGTGAGCCTGGCTGCGCGGGGGGTGGTGCGCACGGATGGAGCGGTCGAGGGGCTCACACTCGTCGCCGTGGACATGACCGAGATCCTGCAGGTGCTCGACCGGTTGCGCGATGCCAAGGTCGAGGTCGAGGCCGCGAGTCGCGCGAAGAGCGACTTCCTCGCCAACATGAGCCACGAGATCCGCACGCCACTGACGGCGATTCTTGGTTACGCGGAGGTGCTGAACTCCGCTGTCGATGCCGCGGAACGGGCGGCGGCGTTTGACGTGGTGCGTCGCAACGGGGAGCACCTCATGGCGGTGCTCGGTGATGTGCTCGACATCGCCAAGGTCGAGGCTGGTCAGATGACCGTCGAGTGCATTCCGGTATGTCCGGCGCGCATTCTCGCCGACGTCATGGAACTCATGCAGCCGCGGGCGGAGGCAAAGGGCCTCACGCTGCGCCTCGTGAGTGCCGGCCGCGTGCCGCAGACAGTGCTGACCGATCCGGTGCGCCTGCGCCAGATCCTCAGCAACCTCGTCGGCAATGCGATCAAGTTCACGGCGATCGGCAAGGTCAGCGTCGAAATCGCCTTCGAGCAGCCGCCGAACGGCAATGCGCGCATGCACGCGATCGTCTCCGATACGGGGATTGGCATGACGCCGGAGCAGATCGAGAGGCTCTTCCGGCCGTTTGCGCAGGCCGACACGAGTATGAGCCGGCAGTACGGTGGCGTCGGTCTTGGCCTCGTCATCGCGAAGCGCTTTGCGCGCCTGCTCGGCGGCGCGATCCACCTCTGTTCGGAACCGGGCGTGGGCAGCACCTTCCGCATGACCATTGATGCCGGGGACCTGCGGGGGGTGCCCATGGCAGAGTCGTTGGATGCGCTGTTGGCCGAGGTGCGATCGGCCGCGTCAGGTCCGAAGAGCGCAGTCGCGTTGCCAAAGGCCTCGCGCAGCGTGCGCGTGCTCGTCGCTGAGGACGGCCCGGACAACCAGCGGCTCATCCAGGCGGTGTTGAAGAAGGCCGGGCACACGGTCAGCGTCTTCGAGAACGGGAAGCTGGCGGTCGATGCGTTGGCGCAGCAGGCGGCGGCAGGCACCCCGTTTGATGTCGTGATCATGGACATGCAGATGCCGGTCATGGATGGCTATACCGCGACGCGCGAACTGCGGCAGCGCGGCGTCACGACTCCGATCATTGCCTTGACTGCGCATGCCATGGCGGAAGATCGCCAGCGGTGCCTCGATGCCGGCTGTTCCGAATACGCCACGAAGCCGCTCGACCGACGGGACCTGCTCTGCAAGATCGAGCAGTGTCTGGGGCGCCTGCAGGCGGATTCGTCAGTCTGACGGCTGCGTCGCCCGTCGCATGGGCAGAACGACTGAGGAAAACCCCAAGTCCTGGCCGATGCAGGCTACGTATGGCGATCGGGGCAAAGGCAATCGTGGGCTGGGCTGCGGCGTGGCTCTTTGCGTTCCGGGTTGGCACGGCATTCCTGCCAGCACAATCCCCGCTGCACCTGCCGGCCGGTGCGCCATTTGTTGCCCAGCATTGGGATGTGAGCAACGGTCTGCCGCAGAACTCGGTGGGTGACATTCTGCAGGCGCGCGATGGGTTTGTCTGGGTCGGCACCTTTGGTGGTTTGTGTCGATTGGATGGCCTGTCGTGGCGCGTCTTTGACACGTCGGTGGCCCCCGGTTTGGGCAACAACCGCGTGCTTGCCCTCGCCGAGGCCGCCAATGGCGATCTCTGGGTCGGCACCGAGCACAGTGGGTTGTCGAAGCTGCACAACGGCGTGTTCTGGTCGGTACCCAAATGGCCTGGCAGCTGGGTGGGTGCCATTTGCAGTCTTGAGGACGGGCGGTTGCTGGCAGCCTCGGAGTCCGACGTGTTCGAGGTGTCGCCCTCGGGGGAATACCGCCCACTCTTCGCGTCGCCGGTGGCGGGCGTACGTTCGCTCCATCAGGTCCATGGGCGCGTCTACGCGGTTGGGCTCGCTGGCTTGCTGCGACTGGATGGGCCCGCCATCGAAGTGATTTCGAACCATCGGTTCGTCGATGCCTCCGTGGCACCCGACGGTGCGCTCTACCTGGCGGGATCGCGCGGCCTCGAAGCGTTGCGCGGCGATCGGCTCGAGCCCGTTCCCGCTGGGCCGCGCGAAGCCGTGATGTCCGTGCTCGCCGCGCGCGACGGTTCGTTGTGGTGCACGACGATCGGTGAGCTGGTCCACATCGACCCTGAGAACGCGGATCGTTCGTTCCGGGCCAGGATCGATTGGGCCGTGCGCAGCCTGGCCGAGGACTCGATGGGGGGCATCTTCGCCGGGTTTCTCGGTGGTGGCCTCGTGCGTCTGCATCACGCGGAGACGCGGGGCGTGGGTTCGGCGAATGGACTGCCTGGCGGCGGCCAGAACGCGGTCCTGCCCGATGACCAAGGTGGGGTCTACGTCGCAACCTATGCCGGACTCTTCCACGGTCGCGATGGCGCCTACACGCAGGATTCGGCGGTTGGACAGCGACCGATTTCGGCCATGTGCCGGGATGCGGATGGCAGTCTGTTGCTGGGCCTCGAGAACGGTCTGGGCCGCTTGCGCAACGGGGTCTTCGACGACGATGTTGCCACGGGACCAGCCGACCTCGGCATCATCCGCGCCCTGCAGCGCATCGGCGAGGAGGTCTGGGTTGGTTGCGATCGGGGGCTCTTCGTGGTGCGCGACACGACCTTGGAACCGCTGCCGGTGCATCCCGTACTCGAGACGTTCGTCCATCGCATCGTGCCCGGCGCTGCCGGTGAAGTGTGGCTCGCGAGCGTGCGAGGGTGCGTACGGCTCTCGGCAGGACGCGAGGTCCTGGGCGTGTGGCGCCTTGGGGAAGACCTGCCATCTGGCGAGATCCGGGCCATCCTGAACGCCGATTCGGGCCGCATCTGGCTCGGCATCTACGGGGGTGGCTTTGTGGCCATCGACGCCGGGAACTACACCGTGAGCCAGGCGATCGATCGACGGCACGGCCTGTTTGATCATTCGATCTGTGCCATAGCAGAGCTCGGGGATCGGTGGATCATCGGCAGCAACCGCGGTGCCTACGTGCTCGACGCCAGCGAACTCGACGCCATCGTCGATGGCAAGGCGGCCTCGCTGTCGTGTCGTCCA
Source organism: Planctomycetota bacterium (assembly GCA_020851075.1). Classification (GTDB taxonomy): domain Bacteria; phylum Planctomycetota; class UBA1135; order UBA1135; family UBA2386; genus JADZDL01. The sequence goes on from JADZDL010000201.1 coordinate 15,165, forward strand.
CTCGCGGGCCCCGCCGATGCGACCGTGGAGCCCAACGGTGGCATGCAGTCGTCAGCCTGCGCGGCGGATGGGACGGCGTACCTGTGCGGCATTGACCGTCTGCTCGTCGCTTCGCGCGACTCGCTCGCCGTGCGCATTGCCCCACCGCAGGTCTACGTCGACCGACTGCTGCTTGGTGATCGCTCCCTGGCGTTTGCCGAGGTGGTGGAGGCACCGGTGGGCCAACGCACGATCGTCGTGCAGTTGGGAGCGTGCGAGTTTGACCATCCGCAACAGGTCCGTTTCCGCTGGCGTCTGTTGCCGCGCGACCAGGACTGGTCCGCGCCGAGTTACTCCCGCGAAGCGCAGTTCGTCATCGAAGAACCGGGCGAATACCAGTTCGAGGCGATCGCGACGATGGACGACGACCTGCGCGGGGCGCAACCAGTGCGGGTAACGCTTCGCATCCCGGCCATGGGGATGGAGACGATGCCGGTGCGTGTTGGCATCGTCGTGGCGTTGTGCCTGCTCGGCTGGCTGGCATTCCGCTTTGGTGCTTCGCGCATGGCCAAGCAGAAGCGGCGCCTGCAGCAGCTCGTGGAAGAGCGCACGGTCGCCCTGCGCAATGCCCAGGAAGGCCTCGAACTGCGTGTTGGGGAGCGAACTCGCGAACTCGAACAGGCGCTGCGCCAGATCGAACTGGACCACGAGAAGCGGCGCGGGCTCGAGCACGAACTCGAGTTGCTGCGTCGTATGGAGAGCGTTGGCCAGCTTGCTGGCGGCATCGCCCATGACTTCAACAACCTGCTCACGATCGTGCTCGGCAACGCGTCGCTCCTGGAAATGGACCTGCAGGATCGGCCGGAAGAGGCCGAACTCGCGATGCACATTCGCGAAGCGGGCGAACGTGGTCGCCGCATGACGCGCCACCTGCTCGCCGTCGCCAGCCGCGAAGCCGTGCAACCGAGCATCGTCGACCTCAATGAGCAGGTGCTCGGCATGGTGGGCATGCTCGAGCAGCTCATGGGGCCGCGCATCGAGTTGTCGGTGCAGGTGGCTTCGGCGCCGGTCTGCATTCTGGCTGCGCCGAGCCAGATCGAGCAGATCCTCATGAACCTCGCGGTCAATGCGCGCGACGCGATGATGAAGGGCGGTCGGTTCTCGATCGAGGTGTTCCAGTCTGGCCAACGCGCCGGCCTCCGGGTCTGCGACAACGGTTGTGGTATGAATCCCGCCGTGCGCGAGCGCGTATTCGAGCCGTTCTTCACGACCAAGGAGCGGCACCGCGGCACTGGGCTTGGGCTCGCGACGGTGTTTGGCATCACGAAGCAGATGGAGGGTGAGATCGAACTCGACAGCGTCGAGGGGCACGGCACGACCTTCCGCTTCTTCTGGCCGCTCGCAACGGTCGAGGTGCCCGAACGGGTGGTCGAGATGCAACCGCAGGAGTTCCGGGCGGCGCTTTCGATCCTGCTGGTCGAGGACGAAGCCGACGTGCGGCGCGTGATGCGGCAGCGGCTCGAGCGCGCCGGCTGCACCGTTGCCGAGGCGGGCGGTGGCGAAGAGGCCGCGCAGTGTCTGCGCGAAACCCAGGCCCACTTCGACGTCGTGCTGAGCGACGTGCAGATGCCCGGGCCGATCGGCGCCGAACTCGTCGGGCGACTCTGGGAAGTCTGTCCTGGGCTGCCGATGGTCTTTGTCACGGGGCACGCGGACGTCCGCAATGTGGTGCCAGAAATCCGCGCGCTGGGCATCGAGGTGCTCGGTAAACCGCCGCGGCAGCAGGAGTTGCTGCAGGCGTTGCTACGGGCCAGTCGGGGCCGGCCGAAGCGCGTCGCGGCGGTGGCGGTGGGGACCAGGGACGACGCCGGCTAGCCCGCGCCGGAATTTTCCTGGGCAGTTGCGTGCGCTTTCCACGGCACGGTCCTTCGAGGGGGAACTCCTACCCACCAGGACACTCCGATGCGCAACTTCTCCACCAGCCTCGTCATCCTCGCCGTCTCGACGACCCTGGCCCATGCCCAGGGCTTCGACTTCCTCTACACCACGTCGCAGAACGAAGTCACGATCAGCGGCAGCGGCGGGACCGTGCTGCGCAACGTGCACCCCAACGACATCATGGCGATGCCGGCGTTCCCCTGCCCGCAGCTCGCGGAGAAGTGGTCGCCGCGGCAGTGCATGATCACGATGGCAGGCGACGAGGACGGCGACGATTCGTACTGGGAGCCGGGCCTCATGGGCTCGGTCGATGCACTGATCACGACCGCCACCGCGGGCACTGCGCTCGTGAACCCGCGCACGGTCTGGTATTCGCCGAGCGTCGCGCTGAACACCACGGTGAGCGGTGGAGTCGGCCTGCGTCCGGGTGATATCGGTCGCATCGTGCGCACCGGCGCCGGGGATGGGCGCGTGCAGCACTTCATCCGCCAGGAGATGATCAACCAGGCGCTCGGCTTGCCGATCGCCACGGTGATCGACGTCGACGCGGCTGCGTTCGGCAACAACCAGGGGCTGTTCCTGTCGCTTGACACGGATATCGCCTGTTCGCCGTGTGGCGGCCCGACGCTGCTGCGCGATGGTGACGTGTTCTGCATTCCGCCGGGTGCATACACGATGACTGCCGCCGGCACGATCGGCGCGGTGGTCCCCAATAGCGCCGTGCGCGTCTACACCGAAGCGCAGATGGATGCTTTCGTCCTGAACGCGCAAGTTGCCAACAACGTCGGCGCCTGCGTCAACGTGGCCGTCGACACCGAATCGCTCGATATCGACTTCTCGACGCCGAGCACCGTCGCGATCCCGGGATGCACTGGCACCGTGGTGTTCGTGCCGACGCTGATCTTCACGACGGAGACGCTGACGGGTGGTGCCATCCTCACGACGGCCTTCGGCGGCCAGATCTACAACTCGACCTGCGCCGCGCTCGGCACCAGCTGCGGTTCGGGCCCGACGCTCGGCCTGCAGATCGGCCTGCGTCCGCCGACCGCTGCGATGGGCATTCCGAGCTACGTGAACGCGCTCGCGAGCTCACGCCTGTTCACCTACACGGCCGAAGCGAAGCAGGCGCAGATTCCCGCCTTCACCTCGGCCCAGATCGACTTCAACACGCCGGGCATCGGCACCTGGGTGTTCATGACCTTCGCGCCGACGGGCCCCGGCGCCGTTGCCCCGTCCTCACCGGTCATCTGGGGTTTCCTCGGTTTCCCTGACTACTACATGGTGCCGAACTTCATGGGCACGGTCCCCGGCGGTTTCGCCACCTACACGAGCCCGGCGATTCCGTGGGTCTGCGACCTCGTGTTCCAAGGGGTCACGATCACCTCGGCGGGCACGATCGAAGCGAGCACGCCGACGATGGTCGAGGTCTTCTAGACCGAGGGCTCTCCGCGCGGCGGGTGCTTCCCGGCCTTGTGGCGCAGCAGGTAGTAGATGACGGGCACGAGCACCAAGGTGAACGTGCTCGACACGACGAGCCCGAAGATGAGCGCCCACGCGAGGCCGCTGAAGATCGGATCGAGCGTGATCGGGATCGACGCGAGAATCGCGGCTCCCGCGGTCAGCACGATCGGCCGCAGGCGCACGGCGCCACTCTGCAGGATCGCCTGTTCGAGCGACGCGCCGCGCCGTTCGGCGCCCTGCACGAAGTCGATGAGGATGATCGAATTGCGCACGGCGATGCCGGCGAGCGCGATCATGCCGATCATGCCGGTCGCGGTGAAGAACACCGGATTGCCGACCCCCGCGACGGGCTGATCGAGCAGCAGGTTCAGGATCCAGAAGCCCGGCAGGATGCCGAGGATCGTGAACGGGATCGACATCATGAGCACGAGCGGCATCGTGTAGCTCTTGGTCTCGTGCACGAGCAGGATGTAGATGCCGAGGCATGCCGCGAAGAACGCGAGGCCGAGGTCGCGGAATGCGTCGAGCGTGATCTTCCACTCGCCTTCGCCGCGCCAATCGACTGCGTAGCCTTCGGGCACGCTCCAAGGCAGGCCGCCGCCGTTGTGGAGCAGCGTGCGTCCTTCGAGCGGGCGCGGCGCGGTGGCGACCACGGCTCCAGCCGCCTGCTGGTCCGCTTGGATATCGAGCACGATCTCGGCCGGCGGTCGTCCCGCAGCTTCGGCCATCACGTAGGCGACCCGTTCGAGGTTCTTGCGATGGATGGTGCCATCGCGCGGCACGACCTCGAACTTGCCGATCTCGGCGAGGGCCACGAGTGCACCGTCGCGGCCCTGCACGCGCAGTTCGCCAAGCGCGCCCGCATCGGCGCGTTGCCACGGCGCGAGCCGAACCTGCACGGGCGGCGGTTGCAGTTCGCGCGGTTCGTGCAGGAACGTCGCAATCGTGCCGCCAACCGCCGTACGCAGCGCTTGCGCGGTCGTCGCGGCATCGATGCCGTGCAGGGCGGCCTTCTCGTGGTCGAGGTGGTAACGCAACTCCGCCGGCCGGGCTTCGACGCTCGTTTCGACGTCGACGACGCCGGGCTCCTTCCGCAGGCGGGCAGCGAGGGACACCGTGGCCGCATCGAGTTCCTGCGGCTGTGCGTCGATGGGGCCGCGCACTTCGGCGACCAGGGTCGCCAGCACGGGCGGGCCCGGGGGCAATTCGACGACCTTGAGTGTGGCACCTGCCGCCGTGGCCGCCGGCAGCAGCAGTTCGCGCACGCGCAGCGCGAGCTGGTGGCTCTGGTGCTGCCGTTCGGTCTTCGGCAGCAGGCCCACGCGCAGTTCGCCGAGTTCGGGCGATTGGCGCAGGTAGTACTTGCGCACCATGCCGTTGAAGTCCATCGGTGAAGCGCAGCCCGCATAACTCGTCACCTCGGTGACCTCGGGCAGCCGTCGCGCTCGCGCGGCAAGATCCTGCACGATCGCCGCGGTGCGTTCGAGCGTCGTGCCTTCGTCGAGATCGACGAGCACCTGCAGCTCGGTCTTGTTGTCGAACGGCAACATCTTGAGCGGCACGGCGCGCACGGCACCGAGCGACAACGCACCACCAAACAGCAGCGCGGTGACGCCGAACGCCGACCAGCGCACGAGGCGCGAGTGCAACATCGGGCGCACGATGGCACCGTAGATGCGGTGGACGAGCGTGTTGCCTTCACCATGGTCGTCGTGCCCCATTCCCTCAGGGCCATTGCCCGTACCATGGGCTCGCTCCGCCGTCTTGCGCAGGGCCAGGTGCGACATCCATGGCGTCAGCGTGAACGCGACAACCATGCTCATGAGCATCGAAATCGGCACGTTGAGGGCCATGGGCCGCATGTACGGGCCCATCATGCCGGTGATGAAGAACAGCGGCAGGAAGCTCAGGATCACCGCCAGCGTCGCGGTGATGACGGGCGGTCGCACTTCGTCGACGGCATCGAGCACGGCCTGCAACGGCGTCCGATCGCGGCGCAGCAGATGGCGGTGGATATTCTCGACATCGACGATCGGATCGTCGACGACGAGGCCCAGCGACAGGATCAGTGCAAACAGCGTCACACGATTGATGCTGTAGCCAAACAGGTAGTTGGTGAGCAGCGTGAGGCCGAACGTGATCGGCACCGCGAGCGCTACGACGATGGCCTCGCGCCAGCCGAGCATCATCGTGATGAGCAGCACGACGATCGCGATTGCGACGAGCAGGCCCTCGAGCAGCTCGTCGACCTTGCCATCGGCGGTGCGCCCCGAATCGCGCGTGATCGTGATCTGCACGTCGTCGGGCAGGATCTGCTCGCGCAGCTCTTCGAGCCGTTCGCGCAGATGCTCGGCCGTGCTCACGGCGTTGGCGCCGCGACGTTTCGCGATGGCGATCGTCACTGCGTTCTCCGGCGTCGAGTCCTCGCCGTGGTGCGCGGCGCCATCGTGCAGCAGCACATACGACGAAGGCTCCGCGGGGCCGTCGCTCACCTGCGCGATTTCGCCGAGATGGGTGGGCTGGCCCGCAAACGTCCCGATCACGATCTCGCGCAGGGCCGCCGCATCGGGGGCGATGGCGCTGGCTTCGACGGTGATCGTACGATCGAGTTGCTGGCCGGTGCCGACGGTGGCCGAAGTGGAGGCGGCGGCGAGGGCCTGTTCGACCGCGGTGAACGACAGGTTGCGGCTCGCGAGTGCGGTGGCATCGACCTGCACGCTGAGCTGCCGCGGACGGCCACCGTAGATGGTCGCGGGCCCCGTCTCTTCCACCTGCTGCAGGCGCGCGAGCAGCTCTTCGCCGATGCGCCGCAAGGCGTGGTCGGACTGCGTGCGGCTGTGCAACGTGGCGACGAGGATCGGCACGTCATCGATCGACACCGAATCGACGCGCCAGCTCTGCACCTGCGGCGGGATCTCCGCCTGATGCTGCTGCAGGGTGCTGTGCAGCTTCACCAGGCTGTCTTCGCGATTCTCGCCGACGAAGAACCGCGCCGTCACCACCGCCTGGCCCCGCCGGCTCATCGAATACACGTATTCGACGCCGCTGATGCCGCGCACGATGCGTTCGATCGGGATCGTGATCTGCCGCTCGACCTCGAGTGCCGAAGCGCCTGGTGCTGCGACGAGGATCTCGGCCATCGGCACGATGATCTGTGGATCCTCTTCGCGCGGGGTCACGAGCAGTGCAATGCCGCCCGCGATCAGCGACAGCATCAACAGGAGCGGCGCCAGGTTGCCCGTGAGGAACACCTTGACTATGCGTTGCGTCAGGCTGGTGGAGTGTTCCATGGACTACCGTGCCGTTGCGTTCTGGAGCACGACTTCGCCCGCGACGAGGCCACTCAGGATCTCGACCGAATCGCCATCACTGCGGCCCGTGCGCACAAACCGGCGCTGCATGGTCCCTTCGGCGGTCACCACGCCGACGAAGTCGAGTTGGCCGATGCTCTGTACGGCGGTCTTTGGCACGCGCAGCAGCGCCACGGTGTCGATCGGCACGTGCAAACGCCCGAACATGCCCGTCACGATGCCGGGCTGGCACGGTCCCGTGACCTTCACTTCAAACGAACGGCTCTGCGCCTGCGCCATCGGCACGATCTCGGCGACTGTGCCCTGGCACTGTTTGCCGAGCGAATCGAGCGTGACGTCGACGGTCTGGCCGATCTGCAGACGGCCCGCAAGTTCTTCGCGCACGATGGCGACCAGTTGCAACCGCGTAGGGTCGTAGATCGTGCAGATCGGCTGTCCGGGCTGCACGATGTCGCCCTGGTTGATCTGTTTGTCGACGACGATGCCGGTGATCGGCGCCGTGATCTTCGCAAAGCCCAGCGCCGTCTCCGCGCCGGTCACCGTCTTCTGCGCGCGTTCGACTTCGGCCACGGCGGTCGCAAACGCGGTGCGGTCGCTGTCGACCTTCGAAGACGCCGCGATGCCCTGTTGCGCCAGCGACTCGCTGCGTTCCAGGTCGCTCTTGGCCTGATCGCGCCGCGAAGTGGCCGCATTCAGCGCCGCCCGCGACTGGTCAAGCAGTGCCTGCAGATCCGTCGCCTCGAGCTCGACGAGCAGTTCGTTCTCCTGCACCGGTTGGCCCGCGCGCGTGATCGCGAGCGTCTTCACGCGGCCCAGGATCCGCGACGCGACGATGGTCTCGCGCACGGCGCGGATCGTGCCGATCGCGGTCTCCGTGCGCAGGCTGTCCGTGAGCTTCGTCGTGAACCGCGGCCCTTCGGGCGCCTGCCGGGTCTCCGGGGTCGGTTTGCCCGGCGCGAGGCGCCCGTGGAAGGCGCCCATGAGCCAGGCCAGCAGCAGGACCATGGCCAGGATGCCGAGGGAAATGAGCAAGGGGCGCCGCAGGCGCGACAGGGAGAAGCGCGGCATGGGCCCATGATGGGCCATGGCCAGAGGTGGGACTACCGGACTAGGGCGCAGTGGCCGAAGGTGGGAGGGTGGTGGGGAAGCAGGCCGGTGCAAGAACGACCCGGATCCGCCATTCTGTGACGCGATCTGGCGACGTCACCGCCGGACTGCGATTGGCGGGGAGTCCTCGCCAAGCTGGCACATCGTTTGCTTCTGCCGCGTATGCGTCCCTCCAGCATGCTCTTGGGGTTAGTTGTCGTCGGCTCCCTTCCCGCGCAAGCGATGCGCAACCTGGATGTGCCGAGCATGGTCGCGTGCAGCATGGGTTTCGATGCCGCGCGCGGTACCTTGGTGCTCACTGGGCCCGACGGGGTCTACGAACTGCGCCAAGGCGCCTGGCGGCGGCTGCCGGGGCGGCCGCCGTCCGCCCAGTTTGCGGCGTTCGCCACTGCTGCCCCGCAGCGCTGGCTGGCCCTCGAATCCACCAACGGGCAGCCGCGCCTGTGGCGAGGGGATGCGCTGCAATGGGAAGAACTGGCCGTCGCGGGTGGGCCGGGGTTGCCAAGGTACGCGGCCTTCGACAGTAGCCGTAACGAGATCGTGACGTTCGGCGGCTACGACCCAGCCCAACCGATCGGCACATGGACCTTCGACCAGACCTGGGTGTTTGATGGAGTCGCGTGGCAGCGCCGCCTGCCGACCACGGTACCGCCGGCCGGAGGCTATGGTGCATTGGTCTACGATGCCGTGCGCCAGCGGACCGTACTGGCCCAAGGGCAGATCGGCGGCCTGCTCCAGACCTGGGAGTGGGATGGTTCCGCCTGGTCGGCGATCGCGACCGCGGCGGCGCCGCCGACCCGCAGCGGGGCCTCGATCGCGTTCGACCAGAGCCGCGGCCGCACGCTGCTGGTTGGCGGCAACGATGCGAATGGTCCGCTCGCCGACTGCTGGGAATACGACGGCACCACGTGGCAGCAGGTGGCGTCGCTACCGGGCGCCGCGCGCAGTTTCGCCGCGATCGCCCACGATCCAGGCCTCGGCGGCATCTTGGTGCTCGGTGGCTTCGACGGCACGTTCGAACTGCAGGACGCGTGGCTCTGGGATGGCCTCGCCTGGACACCAGGCCCGGCGTTTGGCCCTGCGCCGACCGCGACCTACGGCGGCACCGTCGCGATCGAACCCACCGGCCCCAGTGGTGCCGGCGTGCTCTACTTCGGCGGAGGCAACCCCACGCGCTTCCCCACCTACAGCAGCGAGACGTGGCGGTGGGACGGCAGCGCGTGGGCGCAATTGCCGGCACCTGGGCTGGTTCTCATGCCGACGTTTCCGGCTCCACTGGGCTCCGGTTTGCAGGGCGCCTTGCTGTGGTCGCAGCAGGCGGCGATGCACCTGCTGTTTGGCTACACGATTGCAGAACAGTCGTACAACGTGCCGGTCGTCGGCTACCCGCACAGCATGTCGACGTGGAACGGCTCGGCGTGGAGTCCGACGCCGGTGTCGTCGCTGCCGCCTGTGCGCCGCTTCGCCGCACTCGCGGTGGACACCGCCCGCAACGAAGCCGTGCTGTTCGGCGGCACGCCAGCGACGGGGGCCCTGCTCTCTGACACCTGGGTGTTCGACGGCAGCCAATGGCTGCAACGGACGCCTGCGGCGAGCCCGTCGGCGAGGTCCGGCCACACGATGGCGTACGACGCCGGCCGGAACCGCACGGTTCTGTTTGGCGGCTACGACAGCCAGGGAACTTGCTCCGACACCTGGGAGTGGAACGGCAGCAGCTGGACGCAGGTCGCCACCGCGCACCTGCCACCGCAGGGCAGTGCCACGTTCGATGCAATTCGCCAACGAGTACTGCTGCTCGCCGACCCCGTGTCGTTGCCGGCCGGCACCGCCGCGGCGTGGACCTACGACGGGGTAGACTGGTCGGGCGTCGTTGACACCGGGCCGGCCCTCGGCGGGCGCGCGCTCGGGACGTTCGGCCAGGACGTGCTCGTCGAACAAGCCGGCCGCCTCTACGCCTACCGCTTCGGCGATGCGCGCGTCGAGGCGTTCGGCACCGCCTGCAGTGCCGACGCCGCGCTATTGACCACAAACCGCCTGCCCGAACTCGGCGCCGCGGACTTCACGGTCGAACTCAGCCACGCCCCCGGCAGCAGCATCGCGCTCGTCGTTGGCGCCGTGGGGGTGCTGCCGGTCCCGGTCCCCGTGCTCGGCTGCACGCTGCTCGTCGACTCAACGCAGGCCGTCGTGTTGCTGGCGACCGATGCGCGGGGCCGCGCCGGAGCAGTTGTTCCGGTGCCGAACCTCGTGGCCCTGCTCAGCGTCGAACTCGGTTTTCAGGGGGCGACGTTCGCACCGTTGGCTCCCCAGGGCATCGCGCTGACGCGCGGCGTGCGGGCGCGGCTCGGCCGCTGAGGCTCTGTGCTGTTTCGTCAGCGCACCCCTTGATCCGCTCGGCAGCGTCGTGGATGGTTGCGCACCACCCGTTTGTGGTCTCAGTGGCAAACGGTCGGTTTGTTATCTGGTATTCGTCCCGCGGAAACGCCAGTCTGCGGGGCCATGACAACAGGGGCCGAGACCCGACCTGTTGTGCTGTTTCTGTTCGGGAGTGCATCAGTGCTGGTGTGCTGCCTGGTCTTCAAAACCTGTGGGGTCCCACCTCGAGTGGGTCCCGGTGGGTTCGATTCCCATGCACTCCCGCCATTCTTTCGACTGGTTGTTTCGACTGGCCTTTTCGACTGGCCCGCTGCCGCCGACCTGAAGCCGACTTGACGCCGATCTGATGCTCTCGTTCGCCATTCCAACCGAATCGACCAGTTCCGTTCCGCGCGCCGTGTTGGGGTTGGTGATGCTCGGCACCTACGTGCTGATCGCGACCGGCAAGTTGCACAAGGTCACCGCGGCGTTGCTCGGGGCCATCGTCTGCACGATCCTCGGACTGTCGTTTGGCGTGCTGCACAACTACGGCGAAGTGCATGCGGTGTTGACCAAGGACATCGGCGTGCTCGGTGTCATCGTCGGCACCTCGATCCTCGTCGATGTGGCGGGCAAGTCGGGCCTGTTCCAGTTTCTCGCCATCAAGATCGCCAAGCTGGCGAAGGGCGACCCGGCGCGGTTGTTCACGTGCCTGATCGCGCTGACGGTCGCGTTTGTGAGCGTGCTGACGATTGCGCCGGGTACGTTGATCGTCGCATCGCTGGCGCTCGTCTTGTGCCGCACGCTGCAACTGGATGCGCGCCCGTATCTCGTCGGCGTGGCCATTGCAGCCAATTCGGGGGCGTTGGTGACCTTTGCCTCGGGCATCTGCACGATGATGGTCGGCAGCGCGGCGGGGCTGCCGTACTTGCACTTCTTCCTGGTGTCGACGCCGATCGCCGTGTTGTCCGCCGCGGCTGGATGGTGGGTCGTGCGACGTCACTACAAGAAGGAACTGCACAGCGATCCTGCCACGGCGGGCGAACGCGCGGCGGCGGTGGCCGCGTTCGACGAATGGGCGATGGTGCCCGATCGTGGTTTGTTCTGGCGGGCAGCGTTGTTGCTCGTGCTCACGATCGTCGGCTTCGCTGTAGCGCAGCAGCTGCACGTTGGACTGGATTTCGTCGCGATGACGGGCGGCGCGTGCGCGATCCTGTTTGCGGGCCATGACCCTGAAGAGGCGATCAAGAAGGTCAATTGGACCGTGATCCTGTTCTTCATCGGCCTGTTCGTGATGATCGGCACCGTCGAACACAGCGGCCTGCTGCAGAGCGCTGCGGGCATGCTGACCGACGTCTCGGCGGGCAACATCTACATCGCCGTGGTCGTGCTCGTGGTGTTCACGGCGGTCGCGAGCGGCATCATGGACAATATCCCCGTGGCTGCGACCCTGATCCCGATCGTGTCGTCGATGGCGAATGCGCTGCCCGCGGCGCCGTTGTGGTGGGGGCTCGTATTGGCGGCCAATCTGGGCGGCAATGCCACGCCGATCGGCAGCATCAGCTGTGTGATCGCGCTGTCAGCCTTGCAGGAAGGTGGCGGCAAGAAGGTCGGCTGGGGCGAATGGCTGCGCGTGGGAGGGCTCGTGCTCGCGTTGCAGGTGGCCCTCGTGCTCGCGTGGCTCCTGCTGTGGACCTTCTTCGATCTGTTCCCCGCGATTCCCGCGAAGTTGCATTGAGTTGCGGGCTGGCAGAGCCGAGACGCGGAGCCAACCATGACGGACAGTGATCTCAAGAACCAGCTGTTGCAGTTTGAAGCCGCGCGCGTCGGTGCGCCGCTTGCCTTGCAGCCGGCGAAGGTGACGAACGTGCTTGCGGTGCGCGATGGTACGGACCAGGATCCGACCGTGCTGGCGCTTGCGGGGGCGTTCGCGTTGCGCAGTGGTGCGGTGGTGCGCGAGTTCTATTCTGCTGCCGCCGATCCCCTCGACGAGCTGCTCAAAGTGGCGAGCGACTGCCAGCTGCTGGTCGTGCCGTCGCCGTTTCGTCGCGACTATGCGGCCGAAGGGCAGCAGAGCTTGTCGACGACCGTCGATCTGCTACTGGCGCGTTGCCCCGCTGCAATCTGCCTCGCGCGTGCGCCGGTTGAGGGTGCGGAGCGATGCGTAACGCATCCGCTGGTCGCATTGCAGATCGAACGCCACCGCAAGGTTGAAGCGACCGAGGTTGCGCTGACGTTTGCGATGGGCGGTGGGGAGATCATGTTGTTGTCGGTCGTCGACCCGCAGCGCCCCGTGCGCAGTGAAGAGATGGTTGGGCGCAGCCTCGATCCCAAAGACCTGTCACCGGACGTGCTGCACGGACTCGCGACCGCGCGCGCCGCGGCCTTGACCGCCGCTCTGCAGCGGCATGCGGGGGAATGGCGAATCGGCGTGCGCGTTCAGTTTGGTCTCGGCGATGCGGTCAAGCTGGCCCTCGAACAGAATGCAAAACGAGGGGGTCTGCTGGTGGCGGGGCGCAATCGTGATGCGACGACGCCGGGGGCGCAGGATGCGCGCCGGTTGGTGCTGGGCAGTCGCTGGCCGGTCCTTCTCGTCTGAGTAGGCTTTGCCGGGTGGGGGATTGGAACGGCGTTCAGAGCCGCAGAGCCGCGAACAGCGGCGCGTGGTCGCTGCCAAACACCGGCTCGGTGCTCACGTTCGCCACGCCGATGCCGCTGCTGACCAGCACGTGATCGATCGGCACGCGCACCAGCCACGGCATCTGCACGGGCCAGGTGGGGCGGAACCAATCGCCCCCGGCATCGAGGAGCCCCGTGGTCGCGAGCAGCTCGCAGAACGCGCGATTCCAGGGCGTCGCATTGCAGTCGCCGAGCACGAAGTGGCGCTCGGGCAGGCTTTTCAGCACCGCGGGAATCGCCTGCAGGGCGCCGTCGCGTTCGGCGTTGCGGGTGCCCATGCCGGGGCGCGGGGTGTGCACGCCGAGCAGTCCGACCGGCCCCACCTTGGTGGTGAGCACGGCGCGGATGGCGGGGGCCCAGTCGCAACCGAGGGGGATCACGGCGCCGTCCGTGAGTGGCAGTTTGCTGAACAGGGCCAACCCGAAGTAGCCGGGGTCGGCGTGGAGGATGCGGTGGGGGAAAGCCGCGAGCCCCGGTTCTAAGGCGGTGAGCCAGGCTGGGGTCACTTCGGAGCAGAACACCACGTCGGGGTTGTGGGTGGTGACTGCAAGGAGCGCGGCCGGCGCGTCTTTCTCGTTGCCACGTAAGAGGTTGAGGCTGAGGACGGCAAGGGGTTCGCCGTCGGTGCGGGTGGCGGCGCGGGCCGCCCACCAGCCGGGCAGGATGGCGAGCAGGGCGAGCAGGCCGCCTGCCAGGTAAGTCCAGGCGAGGCGTTTGCGCCGGGCGAGCGCAAAGACGAGGGCGGTGGGGAGCAGGCACATCGCCGCCTGCGTGGGGAAGCAGGCGGGCAGGTCGATGAGCCAATGCCAATTCGGAAGGAAGGGCGCCAGCGCCGGCACGAACGCGGGCATCGTGAGCAGGCAGAGCAGGTTGGTGGGGCGGACGCGCACGGGCCGCAGGATGCCGGGCTGGCTTGGTGAAGGCGAGCAAAAGCCCGTTCTGCCGCGTTGCCGAGCACCGCGCGTCTCTGGCATGATCCTCGCCCCTTGATGCCGACCGAACCGACCCCGAACCGCGCTGCGATCCTCGGCGAGATCCGCACGTTCATCGCCAACTGGTTTCGGGAGGGCCGGGAAAGCGACCTCGAGCCCGAGACGCCGCTGGTGACGTCGGGCATCGTCGATTCGGCGGGCGTCGTCGAAGTCGTCGAGTTCCTGGAGTCGCGTTTTGGCGTGCGCATCACCGATTCGGACATCTCGCTGCGCAACTGCAATACGCTGTTGGGCTGGGTCGAACTGGTGGCTAGCCGCCTCAGTTGAGGGTTGCGGGGGCTTTCCTGCTGCCTGTTGCACACGATCCGTGGCCAAAGGCTCGAATCTGCAGCAGAAGTCGCTACCTTCCTTCGACCCCATTCCTGGTCGAAGCGGTGTCGACGTTACTTCTCCCCATCCTGGTCTTCACGATCCCCGTCCTGGCGGTCGTGTTTCTGGCTCTCGGCGGCCGTCGGCTGTCGGGCTCGTGTGGTGGGATGAACGCCGATGGTTCGTGCCAGCGCTGCGGCAAACCCGCAGGTGCTGCCGAGTCCGGTGAAACTCCGTGTCGCTAGCCGACTTCGTTTCCTCCAGGTTCGTTTTCCTTGTCCCCAGGTCTCCGCTCGGATGACTACTCACACCATCACGAAGGGCTTCGACCTCCGGCTTGCCGGGGCACCGGAGCCGGTGTTCGCGGACGCGCCGGAGCCGGCGCGCGTGGTTCTCGAAACGGCCGAGTTCCCGGGCATCAAGCCCAAGGTGCTCGTCAAGGAAGGCGACTCGGTGAAGACCGGGCAGCCGGTGTTCCTCGACAAGACGGACCGCGACATCGTCTGGTGTTCGCCGGTGACCGGCAAGGTCGCGCGTATCGACTTCGGCGAGCGCCGTTTCCTGCTGCGCATGGTGATCGAGAATGCGGCGGCTGGTGGTGCTGCAGAAGCGTTCGCCGAGCTGCCGAAGCCCGCGGGCGATCGTGACGCGCTGATCAAGGCGATCAAGGGCGCCGGCTTGTGGCCGCTGTTCCGGCAGCGGCCGGGTGGCAAGATGCCGCGCAGCAACAAGGTGCCGGTGGCGATCTACTGCAACGGCATGGATACCGCGCCCTTGGCGGCGGATCCGGCCTTTGCGATGCAGGGCCGGAAGCAGGATCTGCAGGCCGGCATCGACCTGTTGAAGAAGCTGACGCCGGGCAAGGTCTACCTGACGCTGCGCGCGGCGGGCGATCACCAGAGTGATCTGCGCGACCTCAATGGCGTCGAAGTGCACGACTTCCAAGGCCCGCATCCGTCGGGTCTCGTCGGCACGCACATCAGCCGCATCCAGCCGATGAAGCTCGCGGAGACCTGCTGGGCGCTGCGCCTGCAGGACGTCGCGCGGCTCGGCGAATGGGCGCGCACGGGCAAGTATCCGGCGAAGACCGTGGTGGCCGTCGCCGGCAGTGCGGCAGCGGTTCGCAAGTACTTCCGCGTGCGCCAGAATGCCGAAGTGAGTGCGCTGAACGGTGGCAAGGCCATCGGCGGCGACGTGCGCATCATCGATGGCACCGTGCTGCACGGCAATGCCGTGGCCGCCGACGCGGCGATCAGTTCGCGCTGCACGACGTTGACCGTGATTCCTGAAGGCACCGACCAGCGCGACCTGTTCGGCTGGGCGCTGCCGGCGTTTGGCAAGCTGAGCTTCAGCCGCAGCGTGTTCAGCTGGCTTGCGCCGAAGAAGGAATACGTGCTCGACGCGCGCCTCAACGGTGGCCACCGCCCGATTGTGAATATCGGCGCCTGGGAGCGGGTTTCGCCGCTCGATATCCACACGAGTTATCTCGTGCGTGCGATCCAAGCCAACGACATCGAAGAAGCGGTGAAGCTCGGCCTGCTCGAGGTCACCGAAGAAGACGTTGCTCTTTGCACCTTCGTCGATCCCTGCAAGAACGACGTCGGCACCGTGATTCGCGCTGGTCTCGACCTCTACGAGAGGGAGGGTTAGTCCGTGCAGTTCCTACGCAATCTGATCGAAAAGCAGCGCAAGCTGTACCACGCCAAGGACAGCAAGCTGCACAAGCTGTGGCCGCTGTTTGACGCGTTCGAGACGTTCCTGTTTGCACCTGACCACCGCGCGCCGAAGTCGGGCGTGCACGTGCGCGACTACGTCGACCTGAAGCGCGTGATGAACACGGTCATCATCGCGATGCTGCCGTGTCTGTTGTGGGCGATCTGGAATACGGGCGCGCAGCACTTTGCGGCGTGGCACAAGGTCGCGGCCGACAAGGAATACGTCACGGGCTGGCTGCAGGCGATGTTTGCGCCGAATGCAGCGGCACCGACGGCCTTTGACACGGTGATCTTCGGCCTGCAGCGCATGCTGCCGATCCTCATCGTGAGTTACGGCGTGGGCCTGGGCATCGAGATGCTGTTCTCGGTGATCCGCAAGGAAGAGGTCAGCGAAGGCTACCTCGTCTCGGGCATGCTCATCGCGCTCATCGTGCCAGCGTCGATCCCGCTGTGGCAGCTCGCCATCGGCGTTGCGTGCGCGGTCGTGCTCGGCAAGGAGGTGTTCGGCGGCACGGGCATGAACATCTTCAACCCGGCGATGTTGGTGCGCGCCTTCCTGTTCTTCGGGTTTGCGGCGCAGATGTCGGGGGATGCGGTCTGGGTCGCCGGCAATCAGGCGCCCGCAGGTGTGCCCGGCAGCCTCGTCGATGGCTACTCGGGTGCGACCGCGCTCGCGGTGGTAAAGCAGGCCGCTGGCGGTGCCAGCGAAGCGTTGACGAGCGTCTACAGCCACGCGGATCTGTTCTTCGGCAATATCCCCGGCAGCGCCGGTGAGATGAGCAAGCTGGCGGTGCTGCTCGGCGCGTTCTGGCTGGTCTTCACGGGCGTCGGCAGCTGGCGCGTCATGCTCAGCGGTGTGCTCGGTCTGCTGGCTTCGGCCTTCCTGATCAAGACGCTGACTGGCATCGAAACCGGCCCGATCAGCCTCGCTCCTTATGAGCAGCTGCTCTGCGGTGGCTTCCTGTTCGGCGTCGTCTTCATGGCGACCGATCCGGTGTCGAGCCCGGAAACGAACCTCGGCAAGTACATCTACGGCGCCTTGATCGGCCTGGTCACGATCCTCGTGCGCACGATCAACCCCGCGTATCCGGAAGGCACGATGCTCGCGATCCTGCTCCTGAACGCGTTCGCCCCCGGCATCGACCACTTCGTGGTCGCCGCCAACCAGAAGCGCAGGATGGCACGCGCATGAACACCAGCAGCAACGGTTATGTGATGGGTTTCGCCGTCACGGTGTGCGTCGTCATCAGCACGGCGCTTGCGTTCACCGCAACCAGTCTCAAGTCGACGCAGGAGGCTGCCGCCGAGTTTGACCGCCAGAAGAACGTGATGATGGCGGTTGGCATCGTGAAGGCGGACGACACGCGTCCCCGCGGTGAGCTCGAAGCGCTCTACAAGCAGCGGTTCGCCGAAGTCGTGGTCGATACCAAGGACGGGGTGGTCGCCGCCGGCAAGACGGTCGAAGACGTGCAGAAGATGAAGAGCGCCGAGGACAAGAAGCGCTACCGCGTCGTCGTGCTGAGCAAGACCGAGGACGGCAAGCCCGATAGCTACGTGCTGCCGATCTCGGGCAAGGGCCTGTGGAGCACGATCTACGGCTACCTCGCGCTCGAAGGCGATCTGGACCACGTGCGCGGCGTCACCTTCTACAAGCACGGCGAGACGCCGGGCCTCGGTGGCGAATGCGAGAACCCGGCCTGGTGTGCGACCTGGAGCGGCAAGTCGATCCTCGATGCGCAGAAGAAGCTCGTTGGGGTCGCGGTCAAGAAGGGCAAGGTCGATGGGTCGATTCCCGCCGAGAAAGCCCACAAGGTCGATGGTCTGTCGGGTGCGACGATCACGAGCAATGGCATTACCAACTTCGTCCTGGCTGACTTGAAGGCCTTCGACGGCTACCTGACCGGCCTGCGTAGCAAGTAACCAGCACCGAATAACCTTCCCTGGAACCAGCACATGACGGCAACTACTACTCCGCCGGTCGCGAAGCGCTCGTTGTTCGGCAAGGACGAACTCAAGGCGATCAAGGACCCGCTGTGGGACAACAACCCCATCGCTCTGCAGGTGCTCGGCATCTGCAGTGCGTTGGCCGTGACGACGCGCCTCGACAAGGCGCTCGTGATGGGCATCGGTGTGACCCTGGTGACGGCGCTTGCGAACGTGATCATCTCGACGATTCGCAACTTCATCCCGAACAAGATCCGCATCATCGTCCAGCTCGTCGTCGTGTCGGGCGTGGTGATCGTGTTCGACCAGATCCTGAAGGCCTACATGTTTGACCTGAGCAAGCAGCTCTCGGTCTTCGTCGGCCTCATCATCACCAACTGCATCGTGATGGGGCGCCTCGAGGCCTACGCGATGAGCAATCCGCCCTGGCGCAGCTTCCTCGATGGCATCGGCAACGGGCTTGGCTACATGTGGATCCTCGCCATCGTCGGTTCGATCCGCGAGATCTTCGGCTCGGGCAAGTTGCTCGGCTTCCAGGTCGTGCCGCAGGCCCTCTACGACGCGGGCTACGTGAACAACGGCCTCATGGTGCTCGCACCTGGCGCCTTCCTGCTGCTCGGCATCATCGTCTGGGTGCAGCGCTCGATCTCTGGCTACGTGGAGAAATAACCATGGCCGCAATGCTCTGCTTGTTCAGTGACGAGTCGTTGCCGAGCGTGTTCCTGCGCTCGGTGTTCGTCGAGAACATCCTGCTGTCGTTCTTCCTCGGCATGTGCAGCTACCTCGCGGTCAGCAAGCGTGTCGATTCCGCGATCGGTCTCGGCATCGCCGTGGTGTTCGTGCAGGCGCTCACCGTGCCGATGAACTGGGCGCTGCAGACCTACGTGCTCAATGAGGGCGCGCTAGGCTGGGCTGGCATCCCGGATAGCGACCTCAGCTACCTGCAGTTCCTGACCTTCATCGCGAGCATCGCGGCGGTCGTGCAGGTCGTCGAGATGGCCGTCGACAAGTTCAGCCCCAAGCTCTACGCGGCGCTCGGCATCTTCCTGCCGCTCATCGCCGTGAACTGCGCGATCCTCGGTGGTTCGCTCTTCATGGCCGAACGCAAGTATGAC
This sequence comes from Planctomycetota bacterium, assembly GCA_020851075.1. Taxonomy (GTDB): domain Bacteria; phylum Planctomycetota; class UBA1135; order UBA1135; family UBA2386; genus JADZDL01. The sequence continues at coordinate 34,067 of JADZDL010000201.1, forward strand.
TTCGCGCAGTCCGTGACCTACGGCTTTGGCTCGGGTCTCGGCTGGGCGCTCGCGATCGTCAGCATGGCGACGATCCGCTGGCGCATGCGCACCGCCAACATCCCGGGTCCGCTGCGCGGCCTCGGCATCACGTTCATCACCACGGGTCTCGTGGCGATGGCCTTCATGACCTTCAGCGGCATCTGATCCAGGTCCACGATGTTCACCACGATCCTGACCGGCGTCGTCGCCCTCACCGGAGTCATCGTACTCCTGGTGGCGGTACTGATGTTCTGTGAGAAGAAGCTCGTCAAGAAGGGCAAGGTCAAGCTGCTCATCAATGACGACCCGGCGAAGTCGCCGGAAGTCGACATCGGCAGCAACCTGCTGATGGCGCTCAGCAACCAGAAGATCTTTCTGCCGTCCGCGTGCGGCGGTAAGGGCTCCTGCGCGATGTGTAAGTGCCAGGTGTTCGAGGGCGGCGGCGACATCCTGCCGTCCGAACTCACGCACATCAAACGCGCCGAGGCGAAGGCCGGCTGGCGCCTGTCGTGCCAGGTGAAGGTGCGCGGCCCCATGAAGGTGAAGGTGCCCGACGAGGTGTTCGGCATCCGCAAGTGGGAGTGCACCGTCATCAGCAATGACAACGTCGCCACCTTCATCAAGGAACTGAAGGTCGGTCTGCCGGCTGGCGAGATCATCCACTTCGAGTCGGGTGGCTACATCCAGATCGACGTGCCGGCCTACCAAGGCCTCAAGTTCAAGGACTTCGACGTCGCCGAGCGCTTCCGCGGCGACTGGGACAAGTTCAAGCTCTGGGATCTCGTCACCAACAACCCGACGCCGATCTTCCGCGCCTACTCGATGGCGAACCACCCGGCCGAAGGCAACATGGTGATGCTCAACATCCGCATCGCCACGCCGCCGCCAAAGCAGATGAACCTGAACCCGGGTATCTGCTCGAGCTACGTGTTCTCGCTCAAGAAGGGCGACAAGATCACGATCTCGGGCCCGTACGGCGAGTTCCACATCAAGAAGACCAACCGCGAGATGATCTACATCGGCGGTGGTGCAGGCATGGCGCCTCTGCGCAGCCACATCTTCCACCTGTTCCACACCGAGAAGACGACCCGCAAGGTCAGCTACTGGTATGGCGCGCGCAGCAAGCGCGAGATGTTCTACACCGAGGAATTCGAGGCGATCGAAAAGAAGTTCCCGAACTTCAAGTACCACGTCGCCCTCTCGGAACCGCAGCCCGAGGACAACTGGACCGGCTTCAAGGGCTTCATCCACCAGGTGGTGTTTGAGAACTACCTGAAGAACCACCCGAATGTGGACGAGATCGAGTTCTACCTCTGCGGTCCGCCCATGATGAACAGCGCCGTGCAGAAGATGCTCGGCGACCTCGGGGTCGAGAAGGAAATGATCGCCTTCGACGACTTCGGTGGCTGAAACGAACGCGGGCGCCAAAGGCGCCCGCGATCGTTTCACCCCCCTCGTTGGTTTCCCGCCCGCGCTGCGGAAGCCGGTTGGGGGCGAGGGATGCAACTGGCCGCAACGCGCGGGCGGCGGGCGCGCGCCGAGCGCGCGCGGGGCGGCGGGGCTAGGAACCGGGAGGGCGAGGCTGGGGCAGCCGCGGGGAGGACTTGGAGCGGGGCGGGCGCCAAGGCGCCCGCTTTGGTGGGCTGGTTGGGGGTGTTTCCTTCCTTCCTTCCTTCCTTCCTTCCTTCTGTGCTTCTTCTGATTTGGGTGTCTGTCTGTCTCGCTGTCGGGCTGGCTGGCTGGCTGCGGATCTCCTTTGTTTGTCTCTCTCTCTCTCTCTCTCTCTCTCTCTCTCTCTCTCGTGCGCACTGCGCTCAGCACCCGGGTTCTCGTAGCATGGTCGTCGTGAAGCGTTCCCTGTGTTGGCTGGTGCTGGGTTTGTTGGCTGCTTGTGCGCGGGATCCGCGCGAGATTCAGCGGTTTGTGGGCCAGACGATGGGGTCCTCCTACGAGGTCAAGTTCGTGGGACCGCAGTCCGTGGACGCGGTGCGCAAGGTGGTCGAGAAGGAGCTCGCGGCGGTGGATCTGGCGTTCAGCAAGTGGCGCGAGGACTCGGAGATCTCGCGCTGCAATCGGCAGGCGAGCACGGCGCCGTTTGTGGTCAGCGAACGCTTCGCGAAGGTGCTGCAGCAGGCGCTCGAGCTGGCGGCGGCGACGGATGGGGCGTTTGACCCGACGGTGCAGCCGCTGTTGGCGATCTATCGCAAGGCGAAGCAGGACCCGGCGCACCACTTGGACGAGCAGGAACTGCAGGCCGCGCGCGAACGCGTCGACTACCGGCGCGTGAGTGTGCACGAGGGCGCGGTGCACAAAGCCCGTGCGGATGTGCAGCTGGACCTCGATGGGCTGGTCGCCGGTGCGTGTGCCGATGCGATCGCGGCCGAACTCGATGCGCTGGGCGTGCCGGCGTTCTACCTGGAGATCACGGGCGAAGTGTTCTGCCGCGGCGAGAAGGCGCCGGGCGTGCCGTGGGTGATCGGGGTCATCGATCCGACTTCGGATGCGCAGGGGGAGACGGATACGGTCAGCGAACTGCCGCTGCGCAACCGTTCGCTGTGCACGAGCGGGGACTACCGCAACGGGCTTGTCGCGGACGGCAAGTTCTTCCACCACGTGTTCGACCCGCGCACGGGGCGCAGCACGGACCACGGCGTTGTCAGCGTGTCGGTGCTCGCGGACCGGGCAGCAATCGCCGATGGGCTTGGCACGGCGCTCATGGTGCTCGGTCCGGAGGCGGGTGCGAAACTGCTGCCGACGCTGAAGCAGCATGGAGCGCTGCAGGCGCTGTTCCTCGTGGCGAACGGGGATGGTTCGCTGCGGCGGGTCGAGGTCGGCTGGCCGGCGGCGGCGCGCTGAGCGGGAGGCT
>JADZDL010000202.1 GCA_020851075.1 Planctomycetota bacterium
CGAGCACCCGGCGCCCGCGCCTTCGAGAGAACTCGTGTCGCAGGCGGTGGCCATCGATGTGCCCCCGCGGTCCGAGGAACTGTGGGAAGTGGTCGGGCGCGTGCTCGATGGTGTGACGGAGGCGCCGCTCGTCGGTGCTTCGATCACACTGGCGAGTTCGCCGTTGCAGTTCACGCCGGCGGTAGGTTCGACCATTCTTCCCGAGGTCTCAGGCGTGGTAGACGAGGCGCAGACGGACGCGCAGGGTGTGTTTCACTTCGGTATCAAGCAGGGTGCTTTCGACGAACTCATCGTCGCGCAGCCGGGGTTTGCCGCGGCGCGGGTGGTCTTGAGGCCGTGGCGCGATGCTGCCGCGTTTCACGATCCTGACTCGAAGTGCGTCGATGTCGGCGCGGTGCGGTTGTATCGAGCGGCCATGATTACGGGGCGTTGTGTCACCGACGATGGGGTGTCGCCCGTCCCGAATGCGGTGCTGACCTTGTTGCGGTGCACTGGGGGCCTGCAGCGCTACGTGCCGCTCGGAGTGGCCGGGCGCGATGGGTACTTTGCGTTTGCTGCACCATTCGCATTCGACCGGGACACCGTGGCGGTGCTCGCCAGCTCGGATACGAGCGATGGGTGGAGTTTGCTGTCGCCGGGGAGCGCAGCGAGTGATCTCACACTCCGTTTGAGTTTGCGTGCGCGCCTCGAATGCGTGGTCGAAGATGACCTGGGCAGGCCGATCCTGAACTCCATCGTCAGCGTGGCCCCCGCGTTCTGGCCGTTTGACCGCCCTTTGCGCATTTTTGCCGGGAAATCGACCGTGACGCTGTCTCGCGCTGATTTCACCGATGAGCGCGGCGCAGTGGTCCTCGAAGCAATCAGTCTGTTGGAGCCTGTGGGCAGGACCTCGGTGCGCACCCTGCACGTGATCGCTGAGGGTCATCGTTGCCATGAAAGCGAAATCGTATTGGCGCCGGGCGACAACACGGCGCGCGTCGTGCTCGTTCGCGGTGCTTCGGCGACAGTGCGCGGCACGGTGGTATCGGCGAACAATGGGCAGCCGATCGAAGGCGCGATGGTGAAGGTTGCTGGGTCAAGTCCTCTGCGCACGGACGCCGCGGGGCAGTTTTTCGTGTCCGACGTCGACCTGGGGCGCGAGCTATTGTCGGTGACGGCCTCGGCGCATGGGTATGTACCAACGCTCGTGATGCCACAAGGCGCGCAGGGCTCTGGCGAAGTCGTGGTGCGCATTACGCTGCAGCCTGGAACGCCCGTTCGCGGCATGGTGTTGGATGCAGATGGCAAACCCGTGGCCGGGGTGCGCATCGAGTCCTCCGCCGACGCTCTGTTGTTCGCGGCGAGCGATGCCGAGGGTCACTTCCATCTGCCAGCGGTGCCACCGGGGCTGGTCAAGCTGCGCGTGGTGCCGCCGTTTCAGGGGGTTCTCTATGAGGAACCTGCCACCCTCGAAGTCCACGAGAGCGATCGCGAGTCCGTTCGTGTGCTACTGCGCCGAACGCGCTGAGCTCGGGGTGGCAGTGCAAAGCGCCGTCGCGATCTCCGCGCAACAGCGGCGGCTCTTGCCACACGGAACCAGTCGATCCGTGTGGCGGCTGCAGCACTAGTTGACGTCGATCAGCATGTCGCCGCCGTTGGAGGAGATCGCGCCCAACGTGGTGGCGGTGGAGCCGAGAACGGCTGCCTGAGCATAGATGTGCCAACCGATGAGTTGGGTTGCGCTCGGGACCGCGAACTGAACGTTGGACGTCGTTCCAGACGGCACGAAGATGACCGAGGTATCCATGTTGAGGTACTGGAAACAGCCGGCCATGCCGATGCTCGTCAGGTCGATACCAGGGTCCTGCTTGGTCCAGCTGTAGATCATCGCCCCGATCTGCGCGGTGGCGGGAATCTGGCTGACTACCATGCTGAAGGTCGTGCCCAGGATCGGGCGAGAGCCGGGCAGACTGTTCAGGGCGAGGCCCTTGAGGCCGTCGCCGAGCACGGTCACCGAGACCGCCGAGACGTCCGTCGGGCCCGGATCCGCTTGGCCGTTGCCGGTGGCGAAGCCGACTAGCGTGGCCGCCGCGATGCTGCAGGCGCCCCACTTGAGCTCGATCGTGCCACCCTGATGGAACGTGTACTGGATGTCATTGGCACCGATTGCCGGGTAGAGGGGGACGCCGAGGAACGTCACGTGGAACTGCGTGGGGTCGGTCGCGTCCTGCTCCCAGTGAACCGTACCGCCTCCCGTAGCGCTGGGGTTGAGATCGGCGACCATCCCGAGGACGCGGGCAGGGCCGGAGAGGAATGCAGCGGGGGTGCTGGTCGCGGCGGTCGACGTCGTCGGCTCGAGGCCAACCCAGCCGTTGGAGCAAACCCAGAGGTTGTTGGTCAGACCATTACCTTGGTAGGGGAAGGCCCAGGGGAGGGGGATCTGAATGGTTACGTCATCACCGACGGTCTGCGGCGCGGAGACCGGCTGGACGATGGGGCCTGCGCCCTGGATCAGCACGTACGACGGCGAAGCCGACTGCATCGTGACGCCCGTGTTCGACAGGTCGAACAGTGAGGAGGTGCTGA